>NZ_FLUY01001291.1 GCF_900092655.1 Candidatus Thiosymbion oneisti | reverse complement strand
AGGCGGATCGAGGTACAAACCTCCATCTTCCAGATGGATTATCTTCAGTCGGCGGTTGAGTCCGCCGAGGGCCACTTTAGTGGCCCAACCTACCAGCTT
>NZ_FLUY01001290.1 GCF_900092655.1 Candidatus Thiosymbion oneisti | reverse complement strand
CACCGCCGATTTAGCGCCTGGGCACCGCTTTCCGGGCTTCCGAGGTGCTGCAACCCAAGGCCCGCAAGCACGGGCGATTTCTTTCACAGTCTCTCCAGCGTGGGAGCAAGCCTGTCCCGACGGAGGAGGGATCTTGACGCTCCAGCGTCATGAAACCTGGTCCCGAGCGGAGCGAGGAATCTCGGCCGCTGGAGCGGCCACAACGGCATTCCCACGCTGGAGCCTGGGAACGAGCCATGAGCATCTGTACTAGTACATAGTTTCGATCGATTCTGCTAGTTCTAGCGCCGGAGCGTGAAAGCCAAGCGTGTGAGCCAGCAGATACTATGAACTTGCAATATCGTCAGAAACTATGTACTCGTGCAGCGTAGTAGAAATCCTAATGCCATTTGTTAATTGGACTTGTACCAGAACGAACCGCACCGAAGAACTACGGATAAACACGGATAAACACGGATAAACACGGATAAACACGGATAAACACGGATAAACACGGATAAACACAGATCACAATCCGTGTTTATCTGTGTCCATCCGTGGTTCTAATGCAAGAAATGG
>NZ_FLUY01001289.1 GCF_900092655.1 Candidatus Thiosymbion oneisti | reverse complement strand
CAGCATAGTAAAAATACGGAGACCATTTCTTGCATTAGAACCACGGATGGACACAGATAAACACGGATTGTGATCTGTGTTTATCCGTGTTTATCCGTG
>NZ_FLUY01000465.1 GCF_900092655.1 Candidatus Thiosymbion oneisti | reverse complement strand
GGCCGCTCCAGCGGCCAAGGTTTCATGACGCTGGAGCGTCCGGACTTGCTCCCACGCTGGAGCGTGGGAGCCAGAGGGCCCACGGATCAACACAGATTGGTCTTCATCCGTGTCGATCCGTGTTCATCCGTGGTTCTCTGAACCGATTTTTCCTATAGGAAAACACGGCTCAAACCAGGCCGGCGACGCCGGGAGCCGACACCTGAGACCGTCGTTCCGGCTGGGACGCCGCAACCCAGCCCGCGTAGGGTGGGAAAGGCCAGGCGCCGTCCCGCAGGGAGCCTGGCCGCAACCCACCGCAAGGCGGGATGCGCTGTGCTTTCCCGCCCTACGGACTAGGGCTCGTAGCCTCTCCGAGGCACTCCGCGGCGCGGAGCTTCCGCGTTCCCACGCGGCGCGTGGGAACGAGAGAGTCTTGGCCCCACCTACCGGCGACAGGTCATTCCGAGCTGCCGCAGGATTTCTTCGATCTGTTGTGCCTCCGGGATCCGCAGTCGTCTGGCGTCGGTCAAGGCGAGGCAGAGCAGCTCATTGGCCTGCGCGCGCTCCTCGGCCCGTCCCCGAGCCAGCAGATTCAGCGCGATGTTAGCGCGGCAGACCAGTAGCCCATGCACGTTGCCGAGGCGCTCAAAGGCCCCAAGCACTTCGTCGGTCAGGATGCGTAGGGCCTCATCCAGCTTGCCGCGGGCCTGGAGGATGTCGGCGATCTTGCCCTGGGTCACCGCCTTGGACCGCACATCGCCCAGGCGCTCATAGACCGGCAGCTGTTCTTGGGTGCGGATGCGCAGGGCCTCATCGAGCTGGCCGCGCCTCTGCAGGATGTCGGCGATTTTTCCTTGGGTCA
>NZ_FLUY01001288.1 GCF_900092655.1 Candidatus Thiosymbion oneisti | reverse complement strand
GCGGCGCGGGTGGAACCTAAGTGCCCGGATTCCCGGCCAACGCCGCTGGTATCCCCCGTGACTGAGGTTCGATGCGGTCGTGCCGCTTTGCCAGCGCACTCCAAAGCAGTCCGGAATCCATAAAGAGCCTAACGTTTATTGTAACTTGTTGATTTATAATGATATGCGCTCGCTCTGATCCGCCACCCAGGCCCAGACGATGAAGCTTCGGAACTAGGTATATAATGGGGCAATGAATGCCTTGAACAGTATCCAGCTGCTGGCGGTGATCGTGCTGCCGGTGCTCTTTGCCATCACGGTGCACGAGGCGGCCCACGGCTGGATGGCAAACCGGCTGGGTGACGGTACGGCCAAGATGCTGGGACGGGTGACCCTCAATCCCCTCCGGCACATCGATCTTCTCGGTACCCTGATCGTCCCCCTGATCACCTTTCTGGTGACCGGTTTCCTCTTCGGCTGGGCTAAGCCGGTGCCGATCAACGGGCGTAATCTTCGGCAGGAGCGGCGGGATCTGGCCCTGGTGGCCCTGGCGGGACCGGGGGCGAATCTACTGATGGGCGTATTGTGGGGCCTGGTCGCGCAGGGTGGGCTCGCGTTTTTGGATACCTCCCGGTGGCTCGCCTTGCCGCTCCTCTACATGGGCGCCACCGGGGTATTCATCAATGTGCTCCTGATGGTGCTGAACCTGTTTCCACTGGTTCCGCTCGACGGCGGGAGGGTACTCAATGCCCTGTTACCGCCCACGTGGTCGGCCGGGTTCTCGCGCTTGGAGCCCTATGGGCTGATCCTGCTGCTGGTGCTGCTGGTCACCGGCCTGTTGGGCTCCCTTCTGCTTCCGATCATCGAGGGCACGATCGGCCTCCTGCCGGGCGCTGAGGTTGTAAAGGAGCTGTTTTTCCACCGCCAGCCTTAGCGATTGCTGTCAAATGACATCCCGGCTTGCTTGCCTTCGCGTCTGTCGGTTGGGTTATGACAACCGTTACATAGCTCGACGATGCGCCGGTTGTCGTGCCTTGCAGAGGAACGAAAATTCGGCGTAATCTGGCCTACCCTTTTCCGCCAATCGCCTTAGGACTTCGATCATTGAACGCTGCTTCCCCCCATGGCAACCGCGTCATCTCCGGCATGCGGCCCACCGGACGGCTGCACCTCGGCCACTATCACGGGGTGCTCAGGAGCTGGCTGGAGCTGCAGCACGAGCACGAGTGCTTCTTCTTCGTCGCCGATTGGCACGCCTTGACCACCCATTACGATGACCCGTCCCCGATCCCGGGGAGTATCTGGGATATGGTCGTGGACTGGCTCGCCGCCGGGATCAACCCCGGCTCTGCGACCCTGTTTGTTCAGTCCCGCGTGCCGGAGCACGCGGAGCTGTATCTGTTGTTGTCCATGATCGCGCCCTTGGGTTGGTTGGAGCGGGTCCCGAGCTACAAAGACCAGCAGGAGAAGCTGAAGGAGAAGGACTTGGCTACCTACGGCTTTCTGGGTTATCCGCTGCTGCAGAGCGCGGACATCCTGATTTACAAAGGGGGGCAGGTCCCGGTGGGGGAGGATCAGGTAGCCCACGTGGAGCTGACCCGAGAGATCGCCCGCCGCTTCAACCACATTTATGGCCGCGAGCCGGGGTTCGAGGAGCTGGCGGAACAGGCCTGTAAGAAGATGGGCAAGAAGAACGCCAAGCTCTTCGACAAGCTGCGTAGGAAATATCGGGAGCGAGGCGATCAAGAGGCCCGGGAGGTAGCCCGCGCCCTGCTCGAGGGTCAGGGTAATATCACGGTGTCGGACCGCGAGCGCCTGTTCGGCTACCTGGAAGGGGGAGGGCGCGTAATCCTCCCGGAGCCCCGGGTCCTGCTCACCAAGGCCTCCAAGATGCCGGGCCTGGACGGACAGAAGATGTCCAAATCCTATGGTAACGCCATCGCGCTGCGGGACGACCCTGCGGAGGTGGAGCATTCCCTGCGCACCATGCCCACCGATCCCCAGCGGGTACGCCGTACCGATCCGGGGGATCCCGAGCGATGTCCGGTGTGGCGGCTGCACCAGGTCTACTCGGACGAGGAGGTCAAGTCTTGGGTCCGGGAGGGCTGCCGCACGGCCGGCATCGGTTGCATCGACTGCAAGCAGCCGATCATCGACGCGGTGCTCGACGAGCTGCGGCCGATCCAGGCACGGGTACGCGAATTGGAGCAGCAGCCGGACCTGGTCCGGAATCTGATCAACGATGGTTGCGAGGCGGCGCGGAACCTGGCAAGGGAGACCATGGAGGAGGTGCGGCACGCCATGTCGTTGGTGTTCCCGTGACCGAGGGGACAGCTGACCCCCGAATCGACGGTGATCGGCCGCAGCCACAGGGGACACCCTGCGCCATTGTGCAGGGTGCTCCCATGCTCACATTCCCCCAGGACCTCTACATTCCCCCGGATGCCCTGGAGGTCATCCTCGAGGCCTTCGAGGGGCCGCTGGACCTGCTCTTGTATCTCATCCGGCGTCAGAACCTGGACATCCTCGATATCCCCATCGCCGAGATCACCGAGCAGTACATGGAGTACGTCGAGCTGATGAAGGACCTGCGCCTGGAGCTGGCATCCGAGTACCTGGTCATGGCCGCCATCCTGGCGGAGATCAAGTCGCGCATGCTGCTGCCGCGGCCGACGCCGCAGGAGGACGAGGAAGACCCCCGGGCCGAGCTGGTACGGCGGCTCCAGGAGTATGAGCGCTTCAAGCAGGCGGCCCTGGACCTGGACGCCCTGCCGCGCCTGGGACGGGACGCCTTCGTCACCCGGGCGCAGATACCGCCGGGACAGGTACGCCGGCTGCCGCCGACCGTGGACCTGCATGAGCTGTTGCTGGCCCTGCGCGAGGTCCTGGCCCGGGCGGATCTCTACCTCAGCCACCGGGTCGAGCGGGAATCCCTGTCCCTACGCGAGCGCATGGCGAAGGTGCTGGAGTATATGCAGGGAGCGGGCTTCGTCCCCTTTGTCCACCTGTTCGAGTTGGGTGAGGGGCGGGCCGGAGTCGTGGTCACCTTTCTCGCCTTGCTCGAGCTCATCAAGGACGCCTCCATCGAGCTGGTACAGCCCGAGCCCTTCGCGCCCATCCACGCCCGGCTGCGTGGGGCCGAGGCGTGAGCGGGCAACCGTCCCTCAAGCAGATCCTCGAAGGGGCCCTCCTGGCGGCCGGTGAGCCCCTGACCCCGGATCGTCTGCTCGGCCTCTTTCCCGATGAGGAGCGACCGACCCGAGATGGGGTGCTGGAGGTCCTTTCATCCCTGGAGCGGGACTATCGGGACCGGGGTATCGAGCTGATCCAGGTTGCCGGCGGCTTCCGGGTCCAGGTCCGCAAGGAGACGACCCCCTGGGTGGCACGCCTGTGGGAGGAGAAGCCGGCCCGCTATTCCCGTGCCCTGCTGGAGACCCTGGCCCTAGTCGCCTACCGCCAGCCTATCACCCGCGGCGAGATCGAGGACATTCGCGGTGTCGCCGTCAGCACCCACATCGTCAAGACCCTGACCGAGCGCGAGTGGATCCGCAGCGTCGGCCACCGCGACGTGCCTGGCCGTCCGGCCCTCTATGCCACTACCCGTAAGTTTCTGGACTACTTCGGGATGCGTTCCCTGAACGACCTGCCGACCCTGGCGGAGATCCGCGACCCCGAATTCCTGGGCGGCCAGGTGGCCCAGGAGCAGCTCGCGGGATCGGATGAGCCGCCCCTCGAGGTCCGGGCGGCGGTCCCGGCGGAGAAAGCGAGCGACGCGGGAAATAACGCCGGGGCCACATCCGATGACAGCTAGGTCCTGTTGACATCTAGGAGGCTGTCTAAAAATTAAGATACTGATTTTAGGGTATAAAATCTGTAAATTTCGCACTCGTTCCCACGCTGGAGAGACTGTATAAAGAATTCGCCCTTGGTGGTGGCGAGGGTAAACTCCCGGTCGAGTTCGATCCGAGAGGTTGAGATTGATGGCGAGAGGTTACAAGCCAGGCGTCGCCCGTGCCCAGGCAGCACGCCTGCCCGCCCGGATTGAAGCCTAGGTCAGCGAAACCAACCGCGTTCGGGCTTTCTCTCGTTCCCACGCGCCGCGTGGGAACGCAGAAGCTCCGCGCCGCGGAGTATCTCGGAAACTCGTAGCCGCTGCTGCATGGGCCTGATGTGCTTGATTTTCATGAGGATTCAGCTCAATTGAGAACGC
>NZ_FLUY01000249.1 GCF_900092655.1 Candidatus Thiosymbion oneisti | reverse complement strand
CGCACCAGAGAACACAAAGAACGCAGGGAATTGGCCTGCGCTCTTCTCTGTGTCCTCTGTGTCCTCTGTGGTTTAAATTTCATAGACTTAAAACTTACCCGCCACCGGAGAGCTTTCCGATTCGTGTCCATTTGCGGACTCTAAAAAGGGACCTTCTTCCCTGCACGGGATCTGCTGCGCTTAACCGAGCCGCCCCTGTACCGCCAGGTGGCGATCGCTGACGACGCCGACCTCGAGCTCGGAGAGCCCCGCCTGCTTGAGCTGGGCAACCACTTCCTGGGGCTCGAAGGCGGCGAACAGGGAGTTGCGGAAGTCCTTGCGCAACACCTCCGGGGCATCTGCGGCGTAGGCCACCACCAGGGACTCGGCCCACATGGCCGATGGGGGGCGCATCAGGTCCATAACCAGCACGCTGGCACCCGGCTTGGCGGCGGTGCGGATGCTTTGCCACAGGACCTGGGGATCGTGCAGGTGATGGAGCAGGCTGTTGGAGAGCACCAGATCATAGGCGGATTGGGGGATGCGCGTGGAGGGCAGGACATCCCGGACCAGCCGACAACGCCTGGCCAATCCCGGCCGCTCGTCCAGCGCCCGGCGGGCCTCCCCCAGCATGGCGGCCGAGCCGTCCAGCGCATCGCATTCGGCTTGGGGGTAGGCCTTAAGGAAGCGCAGGGTAATATCGGCCGGTCCGCAGCCCAGATCCAGGGCGCGGGTCCCGGTGAGCTCGCCCGGCTTCAGGGCGTCGAGCAACCGGATGAAGAGCGCGTTGGGCTCGGAGGAGTCGGCTTGGGCGTAGGCGCGGGCCTGTTCGGCCTCCGTCATCAATTCGGGTTCCGGTCGGCGTTGCATCGGGTTATCCGGGCAGGACAGATTCGCCCCGGTAAAGGTCTGTGAGGGATTCGCGGCGTCTTACCAGGTAGGATTCGGCGCCATCCACCATGACCTCCGCGACCCGTGGGCGGCTGTTGTAGTTGGAGCTCATGCTAAAGCCATAGGCACCGCTGGAACGCACCGCCAGCAGGTCGCCCGGGGTCAAGGTCAGAGCCTGCTCCTCGGCGAGAAAGTCCCCCGTCTCGCAGACCGGACCCACCAGATCGTAACGGGCACGCGCTCCGGTGCGATTACGCAGCACGGGTACGACCTGCTGCCGTGCCTGGTAGAGGGCCGGGCGCAGCAGGTCGTTCATCGCCGCATCGACGATGGCGAAGTGTCGACGCCCGGTGGCCTTGAGGTACTCCACCCGGGTCAGCAGGATTCCCGCATTGCCGGCGATGGCCCGCCCCGGCTCCAGGATGAGCGTGTAGCGGCGTCCTGTGAGGAGATGATCGAGGGCCCGGGCGTAGACATCCGGCGCCGGCGGTTGCTCGTCGGTGTAGCGGATACCGAGCCCCCCGCCCAGATCCAGATGGACGATGGGGATACCGGATTGCTCCAGCCTGTCCGCCAACGTCAGGACCCGTTCCAGGGCGGTGACGAAGGGGGCAAGCTCCGTCAGCTGGGAGCCGATGTGGCAGTCGATGCCGGTCACCAGCAGATTGGGTAAGGTCGCCGCCCGCTGGTAGACGGCCTCCGCTGCCTGGATGTCGATGCCGAACTTGTTCTCCTTGAGTCCCGTGGCGATGTAGGGATGGGTGCGGGCATCTACGTCCGGGTTGACCCGCACGGCAACAGGGGCCTGGGTGCCCAGCTCCCCGGCGATGGCATCGATGCGCTCCAACTCCTGCTCCGACTCGATGTTGAAGCAGCGGATGTTCAGCTCCAGGGCCCGGCGGATCTCGTCACCGCGCTTGCCGACACCGGAGAAGATCACCTTGGAGACATCTCCGCCGGCGGCCAGCACCCGGGTGAGCTCACCCACGGAGACGACGTCGAAACCCGAACCCAGGCGCGCCAGGACGTTCAGTACCGCGAGGTTGGGATTGGCCTTGACGGCGAAGCAGATCAGGTGAGACCGATTTCCGAATGCATCATCGAAGGCGCGCCAATGACGCTCGAGGGCGGCGCGGGAATAGACGTAGCAGGGGGTACCGAAGCGCTCCGCGATGGCGGCGACGGGCAGATCTTCGGCGTGTAACTCGGTACCCCGGTACTGAAAGTAGTCCATCGATCTATTCCTGCTCCGGCTGTTCAACCCCGGAAGCCGCCGTGGGCCCTGCCTTCACTGCCGACTCATCCTCGGTTGCAACTTGCCGCACCGCGTCGGCCTCAGCACCGGCCGTCGTTTGCTGCGCGGGTTCCGGTTCCGGCTGCCTGGCTTCGGAAGCCGTCGCGGGTCCTGCTTCCGCCGCTGCCTTGCCATCGGCTTTAGCCTGCCGTACCGCCTTGGTCTCGGTACCCGCCGTCGTTTGCTGCGCGGGTTCCGGCTCCGGGAGGTAGAGATCCCCCTTTTGACCGCAGGCGACGATCATCTGTCCCATACCCGACAGGGTGATGACCGCGATCAGGAGATAGTGTGCCCGACAACGCATGTTCAGATCCGCTGGAATTTTGGGTAGTGGTGAATTCTAGTGCCTGGTTTCGATCGATTCTGCTAGTTTTGGCGCTGGAGCGTGAAAGCCAAGCGTGTGAGCCAACAGCCCGCGTAGGGTGGGAAAGGCCAGGCGCCGTCCCGCAGGGAGCCTGGCCGCATCCCACCGCAAGGCGGGATGAGCGGCGCTTTCCCGCCCTACGGTCCTCGACCGAACACCCAAGCACGCGCTGACCCGACCGACGGACTAGGGCGCGTAGCCTCTCCGAGACCCTCCGCGGCGCGGAGCTTCCGCGTTCCCACGCGGCGCGTGGGAACGAGAGCACTATCTGATCCTCGCTATATCGAACCACGGATAGACACAGATAAACACGGATTGGTCTCCATCCGTGTCGATCCGTGTTCATCCGTGGTTCTTGCCGACAGCGACTCACGACTCGTCGATTTGAGGTGAAGCCTCGCTAGTCATTCGATCATCTGTATAAATCTAGGGGAAAGTGCTCGGTAATCAGGATCACCGGCTCGCCGTCGATGAGGATGCGATAGGTGCGGAAGACGAGATCCGATTCCTCAGGGGCGGTCGGGTCGCCGCTCCCACCCGCCGGCTCGATACCTATCTCCAGCACCTCACGGTAGCTCTCCAGGCCACTGTCGCGAATCAGTACGCCGATGCCGATCCGGCGGCTGATCAGCTGTAACTTGAAAGCCTCCGGCATCAGCTGGGTGCGTATGACCGAGAAGGCCGTGGCATAGGCGCGTTTGCTTTCCATGCCGTTGAGACGCGCGCGGCGGATCAACACCCGGTCGCCGGGGTCGATCCGTATCCACGGGATGGGACGCTCGGCGTGGACGAACTCCTGTCTTAGGGTCACGACCTCCACCGGCTCCCAGAAATAGGCCTCGAGGATCTTGGTGACGGTGCCGTCCATGACCAGAAGGGCACGCAAGAACGGCGGCAGCTCGCGGATCGGCATGTCCGCTCCGCCGGCGCGCCGGATGTGGGCATCGCCCAGGAAGCCCTGGTGGCCTCGGAAGGGGTTCCCATCCCCGGTATCTTCTGTCTTGTCGTAGTAGCGCCGTACCATCTCAGCGGATCTTGGTCATGTATGCGCTCGTTCCCACGTTCCAGCGTGGGAACGCCGTCTTGTCCGCTCCAGCGGACTCAGCTCCTCTGCGTTAATCGGTGTTGGCGGTTAGCCTACCGAGGCGCTTAATCGACGCTGGAGCGTCAGATCCCTCCTCCGTCGGGACCAGGTTTCATGACGCTGGAGCGTCTGGATTTGGCTCCCACGCTGGAGCGTGGGAGCCAGAGGCTGATTTGTGGGGATACCTCAGGATCAGGCCTCTAAATACCCGCGTCGGTCCCGGCTGCTGCCGGCGAGGTTGGGATCGACTGCCTTACTTTTCTTCAAATTAAGAGGATATCATCTCAGCTGCGTGTTGCGTGTTGCGTGTTGCGTGTTGCGTGTAGCCTTGCAATAGGTTTAGACCCCTTATCCTACATACGCTATTATTCTCAATGCTCGGAAAAATCCCACTCAATGTGATATAAAAAAGGGCCGATTGGCTTTTTCCACACAAGGAGACACACCAATGTCGAAAACGATTACGCTCACTTCTCTGTCCGCAGCTGCCGTCTTGGGCATCGGCCTACTCGGTGGATGCGCTACGGTCACTAAGGACCTTGAGAAGAAGGTCCAGGAAGCCTACGACAAGGCCACCGACGCTCAGGCGTGCTGCGACGCCAACACCGAGCGCTTGGACCGCATGTTCCAGAAGACGATGCGCAAGTAAGCGCAGTCAGAAGATCCTATCCAGATAGAGCCGCTGCGGCGGCTGTTGCCGGCCTCCCACCAAGTGTGGAAGGCCGGTATTTTCTTTTATGGCCCTACGCACTTCCCTCCAGTCCACATTCACCCCCTGCGCCTCGGCGATCGACGTTGGGATGACCTCCTTGGGGGATCCAGGCTTGTCTTTGTCCTTGGCGTGGACCTCCAGATAGAGGTCATTGTCGCGCCAACCGACCTTGAAGGGTTGGTAGACGATCGTGACGGGTGTGGCGATCGGGACCTCCGGGAACAGCTGCTCGATGTCCTCCGGGTACATACGGATACAACCGTGGCTGACCTGCATACCGAGCCCCCAGGGCTTGTTGGTGCCGTGGATGAGATACTTCTTGGCGCTCAGGCGCAGGGCGTATTGTCCCAAGGGATTGTCCGGCCCTGCCGGAACTACCGCCGGCAGAATCTCTCCCTGCTCCGCGTGCTCAGCGCGAATAGAGGCCGGGGGCGTCCAGGTCGGGTCCTTGACCTTGCTCACAATGCTGAAGTTACCGAGCGGCGTGTCCCAGCCCTCGCGCCCGATGCTGACGGCGTAGGTGACCACTTTGCCGGACGTGGGGAAGTAATAGAGCCGTTTCTCCGCCAGGTTGAGCACTAGTCCCTGTCGCGGGGCCTGGGGCAACACATATTGAGCGGGCACGAGGACATGGGTACCCTTGCCCGGTAACCAGGTGTCCACCCCGGGATTGGCGGACTTCATCTCGTCATAGCCGAATCCGCTCCGGCGGCCCAGATCCAACAGGGTATCCTTGCGCCCGCTCTTCACATAGAAGATTTGGCCGAAGACACTGTCATCAGGGTTCGGGAGCCAATAGCCGGTCTGGGCCGCCGGCAACGCACAACTGACGCCCACCAGGGCGAGACCAAGCGCCACTACCCATCCCGATTGCGAGTTCCTCTGCGGTTGCTGTCGTTTCATTAGGCCCCTCCAATTTTCGCGGCAGTGGTTAAGGTCGCCTCAAGTGGGTGCCGCTTGCCCAGGCCGCAAAGATCAAAGCCACTCCCATGGACGATTCGGCCGAGCAATGTGTTCGATGCGGGTCATCGACAGGATTCATGGTAGGCGAGTCCCAATCGAGAACGGTAAGGTGACAAGGCCTCCGTTTCAAGCTCCCGGTGTCCTTTTTCCCAACGCCCGAAATCAGCCGTTCGGTTGTGAATGTCAACCCACCCTAGATCCGGTAAACACTGCGGGTCATGACCTTCGACGCCAAGCGCATGGCGAGCTTGACCGGTCCCGGCAGGGATACGCCTCCGGCGGCGTGAGCTATTTCCGCGTGGTGAATCTCGTCCGCCTTCATCTCGTCGAGGACGGCGCGGGTCTTCCGGTCGATTACGGGGATCTTAGCTAAATGCTGGTCCAGGTGACCTTCCACCTGGCGCTCGGTCTCGACCACGAACCCCAGGCTCCATTTGTCACCCGCCAGCCCGGCGAGGGCGCCGATGGTGAAGGAGCCCGCGTACCACAACGGATTAAGGAGGCTCTTGCGGTCGCCGAGCTCATCGATGCGGGTCTCACACCATTGGAGGTGGTCGTTCTCTTCCCGGGCCGAGCGCTCCATAGCGCGTCGTACCTCGGGTAGACGGGCGGTGAGGGCCTGACCCTGGTAAAGGGCCTGGGCACAAACCTCCCCGGTATGGTTGATCCGCATCAGGCGTGCGATGTGTCTGCGCTCCTGCTCGGAGAGCTCGGTCTCGGCGATACCCCCGGCCGGATTGGGCCGCCCGGTGGTCTGCGGTCTGCCGAAGACGGTGCGTACGGCCCGGTCCAGATTGAGCAGGACCCGGTCGAGGGGACTGAACTTGCGTGTGGTCATGGCTGATAAAGCGGGTAGTTCGATGATAGCTGCCTTTGATTGTGCGCCGGCGATCAGGCGGGTTCAAGATGGTAACCTGTGCCCATCATTCCAGCAGTCGGATGTCGATCATGGCTTATTATCGTTACCATGTATTTTTCTGCACCAACCAGCGGGACGACGGCAGCCAATGTTGCGCCCAGTGCGACGCGTCGGGTCTGCGCGATCACATGAAGCGGCGTTCCAAGGAGCTGGGCATCGCAGGTCCCGGGGGCGTTCGCATCAACACGGCAGGTTGCCTGGACCGTTGCGCCGAAGGTCCGGTGATCGTGGTCTATCCCGAGGCTACCTGGTACACCTATGTGGACCGGGAAGACATCGAGGAGATCCTGACCGAACACCTAGTCGGAGGCCGGAGCGTGGAACGCCTGCGATTATCGGATTGAAGCGCCATAAAGCAGCGTGATTCTACAAGCCGTTTCTCGCACCCGCGGGCAAGGGTTTGTAACGACATCCTCCATCCGCAGATTACGCAGTTCTTTGTACAGTCTCGCCGCGGACTCTGTTCCGGACCCCCGACCGACCCCTCCCCCAATGCCCGCTACCCTCTTCATCTCCGATCTCCACCTGGCCCCCGACCGACCAGTCACGGTCGAGTGCTTTCTCGGCTTTCTCCGCAAGCGCGCGCGGGAGGCCCAGGCTCTCTACATCCTCGGTGATCTGTTCGATACCTGGATCGGCGATGACGACGACCAACCCCCCTATCCCGAGATCCGCGCCGCATTGCGCAGGCTGACGGAAGCAGGCACCAGCTGCTACCTGATGCACGGCAACCGGGATTTTCTGATCGGGCGCACCTTCACCCGTGATACCGGCTGTACACTGCTCGCAGACCCTACATCGGTGGAGCTGGCGGGAACCCCTACCCTGCTCATGCACGGGGATCTGTTGTGTACAGACGACGTGCCCTATCAGAAGTTCCGCCGACGCATACGCAACCCCGTCGTGCGGCGTCTTTTTCTCTGGAAGTCCCTACCCAAGCGGCGCGCCATCGCCGACGACTACCGCCGGAAGAGTGGCGTGGCCATAGCAGAGAAGACACCAGCGATCATGGACGTGAACCAGCGGACGGTTGAAGAATACATGCGTCGTTTTTCAGCCCGACGGCTGATCCACGGCCATACCCACCGACCGGCGGACCATTCCTTCACGCTCGACGGCAACCCCGTGACCCGTCTTGTGCTCGCCGAATGGCACGCAGACCGGGGTGAAATATTAGCGGTCTCGGAGAACGGCTGGGAGCGAGAAGAGATCAGGCCCGGTTAGCGTCGTGTTGTGTTAAGACGTCGATTCCGGCACCACCGCCCGTAGGATGCGGTGAGCGTGGTAGGTCTTACAGGATGGCACCACGAGGAGGCGCGAACCGCATCAATGGTGCGATG
The DNA here is from genome assembly GCF_900092655.1 of Candidatus Thiosymbion oneisti. Taxonomy (GTDB): domain Bacteria; phylum Pseudomonadota; class Gammaproteobacteria; order Chromatiales; family Chromatiaceae; genus Thiosymbion; species Thiosymbion oneisti. Next base: position 10,298 of record NZ_FLUY01000249.1, on the reverse strand, counting down.
AGCACCTGCCGACCGTCCCAGGGACGGGGCAGGCAGGCCGCGAACCGCATCTGTGGACAGTGGGCGTACCCAACTGGTCGGGTACGGGCCATTCATTGATGCGGTTCGCGCGAGAAGGGCCTGGACCGGCTAGTAAGCTCGGAGCCAGCGCGCTCACCGCATCCTACACTCGACGCGAGGTCCGTGCGGGCAGACCGCGTGGTGGGAAATATGGGTGTAGGTTGCGTTAAGACGGCGGTACTGAACCGGCGGACGATCAGCGAGACTTGGTGCGTCGCAACGCAAACCGAAATCGGGATCGGGACCGCAATCGGAATCCCGATTTCGACCCCGATTTCGATTTCGAGCATGGCGCATCCCTATCTACTTGGCTGATGCGGTTCGCTAAACGTCAACCCACCTTAAGACCCAACACCAGATCCATCACATTGGTGCCGGTGGGACCGGTGTGGATCAGATCGCCGGTGGCGGCCAGCAGGGTACCCGCATCCGCCGCGGCCAGCGTGGCATCGGCGTCGAATCCGGCCTGTTCCGCCCGGTACAGGGTGCCGCCGTCCACCAGGCCGCCGGCATCGTCGGTGGGGCCGTCGGTGCCGTCGGTACCGCCGCTGAGCAGGCAGCAGTCATCCCGTCCGGCCAATACCACCGCCGCGGACAGGGCCAGCTGCTGATTGCGCCCGCCGCGCCCAGGGCGCTCGGGCAGACGCACAGTCGTCTCGCCACCCCAGATATGTAGCCCGGTCGGTCCGTCGAGTAACCGCCGGGCCAGCGCCCTTCCCCGCTCGGCAGCATCGCCTGCCAGGAATTCCCGATGCAGATGGACCTCGAGCCCTGCATCCCGAGCAACGGCCGCAGCGGTATCCTTGGCGATGTCCAGGGTTGCCACCAGCTCGATCTCGGGGCCTTGCTCCGGGATGCCGGTACGCTCGGCCATCGCCCGCTTGGTCCAGGTCCGTAGCCAATCCGGCAGCTCCAGCGCCGCCAGCCGCGCCGCGAGCCGGGGTTCGGGAACCAGCAGCCCGGAGCCGATGACGCCCGGATCGTCTCCTGGCACGTCCGAGATAGCCAGCACCCGCGGATCGCGTCCCCCGAGCCTGGTCAGGAGCCCACCACCCTTGATGCGGGAGACCGACTTGCGGATGAGGTTCATGGCCTCGATCGGCAATCCGCTGCCCAGGAGCCAAGCGTTGATGCGCGCCAACTCCGCGCGACCGAGCCCGGCGGCCGGCACCTCCACGAGACTGGAGGCGCCACCGGAAATCAGAAACAGCAAGGTCTCTTCACCCGCTCCGTCCAACACCCGTTGCAGACGCCGTCCCGCATCCAGACTGCCGTCGGTGGGGACGGGATGCCCACCGACAACGCCTTCAAGGCCGAAGCGCGTCAGCTGCCCGGGGACCAGATGGCCCGGCTTGGAGATCACCAGCCCGCCACGGATCCGCTCGCCCAGGGCGTCCCAGGCGCCCTCGGTCATGGACTGGGCCGCCTTGCCCACAGCGATGAGGGTCACGGCTCCCTCGATTCCCCGTGCCCGCAAGGCCCGCCGCACCACCGACCGCCCCCGCACTGCCCCCAGGGCTTGATCGAAGACTCCGGCGAGCAGGCGACGAGGGACAGCATCGACTTCCATTGGAAACCTCCGCGACGAGACACAACGAGGTATAAAATGGCAAAGATAAAAGAATGAACAGGTTCCGCTCAACGAAACTTTGCCGGAAATGCAGCTCGCCCGCCCTGCCCTTCTTCGTGGTGTTCTTCGTCGCCGGGGTAAGCGCCTATCTCACCTGGTTGACGCTCACCTACTCCGGGGTCGGGAAGATAGAGCTCATCGCCGGGAGCGTCGGCGTCTTCCTCGCCGTCGGGGCCACACTCCTGCACTATGTCGTCAGCTGTATGAAACGCCACTGCCGCCACGACCAGGCGCCGGAACACCGGTAGGTTGGGCAAAATTCGTAGGATAATGGTATGGACCCATCCCCCTTCACTGCCGGCTCTGCCTACCGCCCCAGGGACGGGGCCGGCAGGCAGCAAACCGCATCTTTGGATGGTCCGCCTGCCTGTGCGTCCCGCACGCAGACAGGTGCCCAACATTGGTTGTTCCGGGTTGGGCACGTCGCCTGCCTGCGGGGAGGTACCCGTCATTGATGGGCACACTTCGCTTGGTGCATCCTAACCAGCAGCCGCGGCTTAAGAAACCGCCAGGGAATGACCGCATCTTAAAACCAGCTTGATGGGCGCTTGCTTTGCCCATACCCCGGCGGAAACGGTAGCCGATTAATTCAATTTATGGATCGGAGGTGAATTTTTGTGGATCAGGAGGCAAATTGGACTTGCATCGGAACAGAGTATCTACGGCTTTGCTCAACCGATTTCCGTGAGCGGGGATCTTCGAGCGCCTCTGCGGATTCGGAAGACAGGGTTGTCGGGTTACGGCGGGTTCGGTCCCGCAGATACCCGTCAACGCCGGAAGGCGCGCCTAACCCGACCTACCACAACAAGGTTATATAGGCTCGCCCCGGCCGCCGCGTGCCAAACACGGTGGGAGACGGCGCACCGGTGTAGACTATCTGACTTTGGGAGGAGGACAGGGGCTTGCTGCAGATCTTGGCCATTGCCGGCGGCGGTGCATTGGGGGCCCTGGGGCGTTTTTGGATGTCGAGCGGTGTCTATCGCCTGCTGGGCCGGGACCTGCCCTGGGGGACACTGGTGGTAAACACCCTGGGGTCCTTTCTGATGGGCCTGCTGTTTGTGCTCTTCATGGAGCGGTCGACCGCCGGGCCAGAGCTGCGGGCCGCCGTGCTGGTGGGGTTTCTGGGGGCCTTCACCACCTTTTCCACCTTCTCGATGGAGACCCTGGCACTGATTGAAGGGGGCTATCCGGGCCGAGCCTTGCTCAACCTGGTGCTGAGTGTGCTGGTCTGTGTGTTGGCCTGCTGGGTGGGCCTGTTGCTTGGGAGGTGGTTGTGAGTCGCGTCCGCGTCCTGATGGTCCGGGTCTATCTCTCGGAGTCGGATCACGAGATGAAATCCCTACTCAGATGCCTGCATGACGAGCTACAGGTGTGCGGCGTCACCGTCATGCGGGGGATCGCCGGCTATGGGGGCTCGGGGGTGGTACACGAGGCCTCGCTGGTGGATCTCTCGGTGGATCTGCCGTTGGTGCTCGAGTTCTTCGACCTGCCGGAGAAGGCGGAGCGGGCCATCGAGCGGATTGCGGATTTCGTCGCGCCAGGGCATGTGGTGTCCTGGCCGGTTACCATCGAAGGGAACGGGAAACCATGCTAGATCCTCGACGGTTGCGGAGCGAGCGCTCCTTTGTAGCCGCGCAGTTGGCACGGCGGGGCGTGACGTTGGACAAGGAGCGCTGCGAGGCCCTGGAGACCCAGCGCAAGGCGTTGCAGGTCGAGACCCAGGCGCTGCAGAACGAGCGCAACCGCCGTTCCAAAGCTATCGGCAAGGCCAAGGCCGCGGGGGAAGACACGGCACCCCTGCTGGCGGAGGTGGCCGACCTGGGCGAGCGGCTCAAAACGGCCCAGGCGCGGCTTGCCGACCTGCAGGAAGCATTGCAGGGGCTCGCCCTGGATCTGCCGAACCTCCCCCACGCCAGCGTCCCGGACGGTACGGGGGAGAATGACAATCGCGAGGAGCGGCGTTGGGGCGAGCCGCGGGTCTTCGACTTCGCGCCCAAAGATCACGTGGACCTGGGCGTGCCCAGGGGCTGGATGGATTTCGACACGGCGGCCAAGCTGGCCGGCTCGCGCTTCGTGGTCCTGAGCGGTCCCCTGGCCCGACTGCACCGGGCCTTGATCCAATTCATGCTGGACATCCACACCGCCGAGCACGGCTATACCGAGACCTATGTGCCCTATCTGGTCAATGCGGAGAGTCTGTACGGCACGGCTCAACTGCCGAAGTTCGAGGCGGACCTGTTCAAGATTCCGGGGGAGCGGGATCTGTTCCTGATCCCTACCGCGGAGGTCCCGGTCACCAATCTGGTCCGGGATTGCATCATCGATGCCGATTACATGCCCCGCAAGTGGGTGGCCCACACCCCCTGTTTCCGCAGCGAGGCGGGCTCCTACGGCAAGGACACCCGAGGCATGATCCGCCACCACCAATTCGAGAAGGTGGAGCTGGTACAGGCGGTGCGTCCGCAGGACTCCCATGCCACCCTGGAAGAGCTCACCGGCCATGCCGAGACGATCCTTAAGCGTCTTGGCCTGCCTTACCGGGTGGTGACCCTGTGCACGGGGGATCTCGGTTTCTCCGCCGCCAAGACCTATGATCTGGAGGTCTGGCTGCCGGGCCAACAGAGATACCGGGAGATTTCGTCCTGCAGCAATTTCGAGGATTTTCAGGCGCGGCGGATGCAGGCCCGTTGGCGCAACCCGGAGACCGGCAGGCCCGAGCTGGTCCATACCCTCAACGGCTCGGGCCTGGCCGTAGGCCGGACCCTGGTGGCAGTGCTAGAGAACTATCAGCAGGCGGACGGCAGCGTGCGGATACCCGAGGCGTTGCGGGGCTATCTGGGCGGGATGGAGATGCTGGACTGATTACCAGCCCGCGTAGGATGGGGTGAGCGTCGGCCCCAGGGACGGGGCCGGAGCGAACCGCATCAATTTGAACCGCAAAGGCGCGGGTAGTGGTAAATTTCTAACTGATAGAGTAGTTGATAGTCCCAAAAGAATTGAGTCCGCCGAGCCGCGCAGCAACCCAACCTAACCCTCTACCAGCTAAAGATTTACCACTACCCGCGAGCGCATGGTCCCAGCTCTCGGCACGGGTACGCAAAGCCTCCGGCGGGCCGGATGAGCGCGTATAAAACCTTTTAAAAACATCGCCTTATCTGATCAGATCCGAGCGAACCTTAGAAGTTGGCTTGCCAAAACGGCGGATAAGGCGTATTACTGTTTATAAGTATAATTCCAGGAATAATTTTTAAATGGGTAATAAATATTTTTTAGAGAGAATAAATTTTATTTTGGGTGGGCGGAAAAAACACCCGTGGGGACGGGCCTTGGGTATTCGAGGCACACGCATCACCCAGATGTTTCTGGGTCAGGTGCCGACGGCGGACGCCCTGGAGATCATTCATCGAGCAGAGGGAGTCTCTATCGATTGGCTGTTGACGGGGGATGCCGCACCCTTCTGTGTGCGGCACCTCACAGACCAGGATGGAGTAGCCTTGCTCCGGAAGCAAAACGGAGATGAGCAGTATCATCTACTGACCACATCGGAGCTCACACGAATACCGGCCCTGGTGCTTACTCGCTCCGAGCGGCGGCCTATTGCCCGGAACGCCGTGACCCAATACATAGCCACCATCCTGGTGGCCGAGGTAGGACATGCGATGATGCAGGAGATGGCAATGGATCGCCTGCATCTCACTGCGATCGGCGAGCCGGAGCTGGAACGGCTGCAGGCGGGCAAACTGGGTCCCTACGAGCTACGGCAAACCTTCCTGCCTCATAGTCGCCGGGTGGAAGCAGCGGATCTGCACCGGATTACCGAACTCCTAGGTCGCCAGGGTCCCGCCGAGCTTTCCCACCAGGAGTCCGCCCTGTTGTGTGCCTACCGCAGGCAACCGGAGCATAAGCAAGCCGCCTACCGCGTCCTGTTGGACGTAGAGCTGTAGGGAGGCGATGGCGCTTGCCGTCGGTGGCCGGTCTTCATATCTCACCGGCCTACACATTTTTAGGAGATTACCGGCCTGGTGGAATTCGCAGCCGCGCCCGCGCTGCCTCAAGCAAAATTCGTCGCGGCGAATTTTTTTCGCCCTGCTATTCGCCCTGCCATTCGCCCTGCCGGGGGTTGAGCTTCGGCCAAGCGAGCGCGAGCGAGAAACCGCCAGAGCGGTAATAGGCTGGCGGCAATGATATGCAGTCTATTGTAGTCATTGAGCAATCAACCTTTCACTTAGGAAGTCCTACTGCTTGTCCAGCGGTCCTCCTATGCTAGGATTCGGAAAGGCGTTTGCTATGAAAGGAAGGCTCGATCATGTCTGCTGTCTCGCTTCAGATACCGGAAGATGCCGCCCATTCTCTTAAGCTACCCCCCGGGCGGGCCAAAGAGGAATTACGGCATGAGTTTGCAGTCTTTCTCGTAAAAGAAGGCCTGCTCGATCGAGCGCCGGCGCGTCGGATCGCCCGAATGGAGCGAGTCGCATTCGATGAACTCCTTGCCCGACGGCGAGTGCCCTGGGGTGGGTCACCGGCAGACGCCCTCCGCGATCTCGACACCGCTCGTGCCGCGGCGAAACCGGCCGGTAGATAATCGTTTCCAATACCACCCCCCTGTCTTGTCTACTGAGGATCGGAAAGGCAGATCTACTCGAAAAACTCTACGGCAGCATTGCCATTCCGAAAGCTGTCGCCATCGAGCTGGACCTAGGTCAGGCTACACACGGCGATTGGCGGAACTCGCTCCCCTTTGTCCGGGAGATAGACCCTGCAACGGATAACCTACTGCGCCTGTTGGAGGCCGAAGTCGATGCCGGGGAGGCGGCAGCCATTGCATTGGCCTTACAGATTAAGAGCGACCTTTTGATCATCGACGATCTGACAGGCCATCGATCAGCGTCCCGGTTAAATCTGAATATTACAGGCACTGTGGGTGTGATCTTGGCAGCCTCTGATTCGGGCTTCATAGAGAACCCATTTGTCGCATTGGAGGAGCTGAGGGACCGTGGTGGATTGTGGCTGAGTGAACGGTTTCTGGAAGAGCTTCCACTTCTGACTCCCACGCTCCGAGGATGGTGAAAGGATTGCTGGATGTTCAGTCCGGTCCCCCCAACAGCGCCGAATCACTCAGGATTGTAACCCGCAACGCCTCCGGGCAAGGTCCGCACGGGCAGGCAGCACAGGAGGTAATATGGGTGTAGGTTGCGTTGAGACGCAAACCGGGCCTGGCCGTAGATCAATGAGCCGTTGGGCGTCGAAACGCAACACGTCAAACCCTCCAGACAACGCCAAATAATTCAGGATTACTCTAGGTCAACACAAGATATAGTAGTTGACAGCCTTTTGTCAGCGTATATATTGTGTTTATGGGTGTGTGTCCCACCACCCACCCCGTCCGTGGGAGAACCCAGAGAAAACCCCGAATCGAGCCGCCCGAGGAGGAAACGTGGCCCCTGATAAAGCGCCATCCATCGTTCCACCGGATCCCATTGCGTCGTCGTCCGCGCGCGAGCCGCAGGATAACCGGGCCGAGATCGCTGCCCGTGTTCCCGGACAGGTGCAGGTGATCCGACGCAACGCCGAGGTCACCCATTTCGATCCCAACAAGATCATGGTGGCCATGACCAAGGCCTTCCTGGCCGTCGAGGGATCCAACGCGGCCGCCTCCAGCCGGATCCATGATACCGTGAAGACCCTCACGGACCAGGTGGTGGGTGCCCTTACCCGCCGTCTGCCCGGTGGCGGCACGGTGCACATCGAGGACATCCAGGACCAGGTGGAGCTGGCCCTGATGCGTGCCGGCGAACACAAGGTGGCCCGCGCCTATGTGCTCTACCGGGAGCAGCGGGCCCGCGAGCGGGCCGAGAAGGCCGCCGTCGCACCGCGGGAAACACACCGGATCAAGGTTACCCGCGCCGACGGCAGCACTCACCCGTTGGACATGGCCCGTCTGCAGCGCTTGATGACGGAGGCCTGCCGAGGCCTGGCAGCGGTCGACGGCCAGGCCGTCCTGGACGACACCTGCCGCAACCTGTTCGACGGGATCAAGGAGGCGGACGTGAGCCAGGCCCTGGTTATGAGCGCCCGTGCCCTGATCGAGCAGGAGCCGGAGTACGGCTTTGTCGCCGCCCGCCTGCTGCTGGACATCCTACGCCGGGAGGCCCTAGGCTTCCTGGGGATGGCCGTGGGGGTCGAGACCCAGGCGGATCTGGCGGAACGCTACGGTGACTATTTCACCGCCTACGTCAAGCAGGCGGCGGATCTGGAGCTCTTGGATCGCCGCCTGACCCAGTACGACCTGGAACGCCTGGGCGCCGCCCTCGAGCCCGAGCGCGATCTCGCCTTCACCTATCTCGGGTTGCAGACCCTCTACGACCGCTACTTCATCCACAGCACGCACGGCGTGCGCTGCGAGCTGCCCCAGGCCTTCTTCATGCGGGTTGCCATGGGTCTCGCCATGAACGAGCTCGACCGCGAGGAACGGGCCATCGAGTTCTACCGGCTCCTGTCCTCCTTCGATTTCATGAGCTCGACCCCGACCCTGTTCAATGCCGGTACCCCGCGTCCCCAGCTGAGCTCCTGTTATCTGACCACCGTCCCGGACGACCTGGACGGCATCTACGGTGCCATCAAGGACAACGCCCTGCTGTCCAAATTCGCGGGCGGGCTGGGTAACGACTGGACCCGGGTGCGGGGCATGGGCGCCCATATCAAGGGCACCAACGGCAAGAGTCAGGGGGTGGTGCCCTTCCTCAAGGTAGCCAACGACACCGCGGTGGCGGTGAACCAAGGCGGCAAGCGCAAGGGCGCCGTCTGTGCCTATCTGGAGACTTGGCATATCGACGTGGAGGAATTCCTGGAGCTGCGCAAGAACACCGGCGACGACCGCCGGCGTACCCACGACATGAATACCGCCAACTGGGTGCCGGACCTGTTCATGAAACGGGTCGCCGAAGACGGCCCCTGGACCCTGCTCTCCCCGGACGAGACCCCGGACCTGCACGACCTCACTGGCCGCGCCTTCGAGGACACCTACTGCGCCTATGAGCAAAAGGCCGCCCGCGGCAAGCTGCGGGTCAGCAAGACCATCAAGGCCCTGGACCTGTGGCGCAAGATGCTCGGTATGCTGTTCGAGACCGGCCACCCCTGGCTCGCCTTCAAGGACCCCTGTAACCTGCGTTACACCAACCAGCACTTAGGACAGGTGCACAGCTCCAACTTGTGCACCGAAATCACCCTGCACACCAATGATCAGGAGATCGCCGTGTGCAACCTGGGCTCGGTGAACCTGGCCGCCCATGTGGGCGAACGGGGCCTGGACACGGACCGACTGGCTAGGACTGTCAGTACCGCCATGCGTATGCTCGACAATGTCATCGACTACAACTACTACAGCGTGCCCCAGGCCCGGAAGTCCAACCTGCGCCACCGCCCGGTAGGGCTCGGCATCATGGGCTTTCAGGATGCCCTCTACAAGCTGCGCATCCCCTACGCCGGCGAGGAAGCAGTACGCTTCGCCGATCTCTCCATGGAAGTCGTCGCCTACCACGCCATCCGCGCCTCCACCGACCTGGCCGAGGAGCGCGGGCGCTACCCCAGCTTCGAGGGCTCCCTGTGGAGCCGGGGCATCCTGCCCATCGACTCCATCGCCCAGCTCGAAGGGAGCCGCGGCGGTTATCTGCAGATGGACCGCGGCAGCACCCTGGACTGGGACGGGTTGCGGGAGCGGGTCCGCACTGTCGGCATGCGCAATTCCAACTGCATGGCCATCGCCCCGACGGCCACCATCTCTAACATCGTCGGGGTCGGCCAGTCCATCGAGCCCACCTATCAGAACCTGTTCGTCAAATCCAACCTGTCCGGGGAGTTCACGGTGGTCAATCCCTACCTGGTCAGAGACCTCAAGGAACGGGATCTGTGGGACCCGGTTATGGTCAACGACCTCAAGTACTACGACGGCTCCATCCAGGCCATCGACCGCATCCCCCAGGACCTCAAGGAGCTCTACGCCACCGCCTTCGAGATCGACCCCCGCTGGCTGGTCGAGGCCGCCAGTCGGCGCCAGAAATGGATCGACCAGGCCCAGAGCCTCAACCTCTACATGCGTGAGCCGAACGGAAAGAAATTGGACAACCTCTACAAGCTAGCCTGGGTACGGGGACTCAAGACCACCTACTACCTGCGCTCCATGGGTGCGACCCATCTGGAGAAATCCACCATGGAAGACGCCACCAAGGCCAGCCAACTGAATGCCGTGGGTGGCGATTATCCTTCCGGTAAGGACAATGGGACAGATGAACTCCAGGCCTGCTCGATACTAGACCCGGAATGCGAAGCCTGTCAGTAACCGCAAAGGCACGAAGGAATCGTAGGATGCGGTGAGCGCGGATCAGACATTCAGGACTGCACTGACCTGGACCGCGAATCGCATCGAGATGAACCACAAAGACGCGAAGGGCGCAAAGGAAGGCGAAGGATGATTGAACCACAGAGAGCAGTAGAGTAGAGAGCAGGTTCCCGTGTCCTTAGATGTGGCCTTAGATGTGTCCTTAGATGTGGCCTATCCGTTGCCGCCCCTTTCGTCTGGCGGTGCCTCACGAGCCAGATCATAGCCGCGGTC
>NZ_FLUY01001287.1 GCF_900092655.1 Candidatus Thiosymbion oneisti | reverse complement strand
AGTGTCTCGGAAACTCGTAGCCGCTGCTGCATGGGCCTGATGTGCTTGATTTTCATGAGGATTCAGCTCAATTGAGAACGC
>NZ_FLUY01001091.1 GCF_900092655.1 Candidatus Thiosymbion oneisti | reverse complement strand
GGGGGTGTTCTCAAACGAACCGCACCGAAGAACCACGGATGGACACAGATAAACACGGATCACAATCGGTGTTTATCTGTGTCTATCCGTGGTTCTAATGCAGTACAGTAAAAGCTCCAGATTGAGAACGCTCCCTAGTACGTAGTTTCGCTCGATATTGCTAGTCCCCGCACTGGAGCGTGTGAACCAAGCGTGTGAGCCAGCAGATA
>NZ_FLUY01001286.1 GCF_900092655.1 Candidatus Thiosymbion oneisti | reverse complement strand
GGTCTGTCCCTGAAGTATCCCCACAAATCAGCCTCTGGCTCCCACGCTCCAGCGTGGGAGCAAATCCAGACGCTCCAGCGTCAT
>NZ_FLUY01001600.1 GCF_900092655.1 Candidatus Thiosymbion oneisti | reverse complement strand
CATTGATATTCGGCTGGCTCCCCACGCTCCAGCGTGGGAGCAGATCCCGACGCTCCAGCGTCGATTAAGCGCCTCGGTAGGCTAA
>NZ_FLUY01001285.1 GCF_900092655.1 Candidatus Thiosymbion oneisti | reverse complement strand
CTCATTCCGGAAGCTGTAGCCCAGAAAATCGACCCTCGCTCCGGTCTCCGTCAGCCTGATCGTGCGGGTTTTCCCACCGTTGATCTCCAGTCCCATCCACCCTTCCGCGCTGGCTTCGACCCAGTCCCCTAGGCACTTCCCTTGATGACGCGCCAA
>NZ_FLUY01001511.1 GCF_900092655.1 Candidatus Thiosymbion oneisti | reverse complement strand
ACCCTCTCCCGGAGGGAGAGGGGGCATAGCGGCCAGTGCCGTTGGTCATGTTCCAACTTAGATATTAACCACTACCAAAAATTTAGCATATACCAAATTACTAACTGAATGCCCTGCCCCAGATCAAATTTCTTTCGAAACTCGACTCGATTATAGGGATGTAGGACTTGTGGATCTTAGTCGTCAGCTGCGTGTTCCAAGCGGCTGCGGGTCTCCCGGCGCAGGCAATTCAAGGTACTCAGCTCGGTAATGGGGGCACCGTCGGCGGTGGTGATGAAGAAGATGTCGTCCGCCTGGGCACCGATGGTGGCGATCTTGGCGTTTTGCAGCAGGATGCCGCAGGTGTCGAAGGCGGCCCCGATTGCGGCGAGGAGGCCTGGTCGGTCGAGGGTGAGCAGGTGCATGACGGTTCTGTGGTTGCGTTCGTCCTTGGAGAAGCGCAGCCGGGTTTCGGTCGGAAAATAACGGAGCTGGCGGGGCACGGGACGCGTGACTTGGAGGTTCGGTGCTTCCGGTTGCGATAATTCCTGCTCCAGGGCGTCCTGAATCTGCCGTATTTGGGTGGCGTCGAGGACGGGGGAGGAGCCCTCTGTTTCCAGTACATAGTAGGTGTTCAGCACCATCTTGTCGTCCGTGGTCATGACGTGCGCGTCCATGATGCTCAGTCCCCAGCGGTCCAGCAGGGCGGTGGTACGCGCGAACAGATGTTTTTGATCCCAGGTGTAGATGAGGATCTCGGTGCCGCCCCGATGGGTCAGGGGTCGGATGGCGACCAGGGGTAAGGCTCGCTCGGGGGTTTGCAGGATGGTTCCGGTCTGCCAGGCCAGCTCGTCCGGGGAGTTGTGCAGGAAGTAGTCGAGACTGAACTTGATCCATAATGGGGTGCAGACCTCACGGGTTATGCCGTACTTGGCCAGCAAGCGGAGGGTCTCGGTCTGCTTCTGTTGGATCAGGTCATCCTGGGCCTGAGGGTTGTCCAGCCCGCGCTCCAGGGCGCTCCGGGTACTCTGGTAGAGATCTTGCAGCAGCCTGTCTTTCCATGAGTTCCACCATTCCGGATTGGTCCCCTGAATGTCGGCCACGGTCAGCAAATAGAGGTAGTCCAGGCGGCTGGAGTCTCCGACTTCGGTGGCGAATGCTTGGATGACCTCCGGATCGCTGATGTCCTGATGTTGGGCCGTCATCGACATCATCAGGTGTCTCTCTACCAGCCAGGCAACGAGGTGGCTATCGTAATCGGATAGGCCGTGGGCCCGGCAGAAGCCCCAGGCGTCACGGGCCCCAATGAGGGAATGATCCCCGCCGCGACCCTTGGCGATGTCATGGAATAGGCCGGAGAGGCACAGGAGCTCGAACTTGGGGATAGTGCGCGCGATGGCGGTGCACAAGGGATGTCCTGGGGCATCCCCCGGGACCATGAAGGACCTTAAGTTGCGCATTACCCGGAGGCTATGCTCGTCTACCGTATAGGCGTGAAAGAGGTCGTACTGCATGCGCCCGACGACCTTGGCAAAGGCCGGAAGGTAGGCAGCGAGCACGCCATATTCGTTCATCCGCTGCATGGCATAGGTAACCCCTGGGTAGCGCATGATGGCGATGAACAGGCAACGGGCGCGTGGGTCCTCCCGTACCCTGGCGTCGACGAGGTGGCGGTGCTCGCGGATGAGACGGATGGTGCTGGCCCGGATGCCTACGATCCCCGGATGGGTCTGCAGGATGTTGAAGACCTCAATGAGGGCAACGGGATCGCGTCGGAAGACATCGTCTCCGGTCACCTCGAGAAAACCGCTGCGAGACTGGAAACGCGCGTTGATCTCGACCGGCGGTTCCAGCCGGTCGTGGAGTAGGATGGCCTCCCGGAACAACTGGAGCAGCATCTCGTTGAGGCGATTGAGCTCCATGACTGTCCGGTAGTAGCGCTGCATGAACTGCTCGACCGCCAGGTTTTGGTCCTCGTCCGTGAAGCCGAACTCCGCGGCCAGGGTGCGTTGATAGTCGAACAGCAGTCTGTCTTCACTCCGTCCGGTGAGGCGATGGAGCGCGAAGCGAATGCGCCATAACAGGGATTGACCCATTAACAAGGTATGGTGCTCACGCTCGGTGAGGAAGCCGTGGGTAACCAGGTCGTGCAGATTTTCGGCATCGAAGTGGCGTTTGGCTACCCAGCCGATCATCTGGATGTCCCGCAGCCCCCCCGGATTTTCTTTGATATTGGGCTCCAAATTGTAGGCAGTGCCACCGAACTTGTGCCAGCGGGCCTGCTGCTCGTCGATCTTGGCGGCGAAGAAGTCCTCGCTCGACCAGATTCGGTCACGGGCCGTGGCGGCTCGCATGCGCTCGAACAGATCCGACGAGCCGGTGAGCAGGCGGGCCTCGATGAGGTTGGTGATGACGGTGGCGTCGGTACCGGCTATCTGCACACAATCTTCGATGGTCCGGGTGCTGTATCCCGGTTTGAGCCCGATGTCGAAGAGGAAGGCGATCAGCTTGGCGCCGGCGTGGCTTAGATTTTCTTTCTCGGAGTCCTTCAACAGGATCATGATGTCTACGTCGGAACCCGGATGGAGCTCCCGGCGTCCATAGCCCCCGACCGCCACCAATGCCGCTCCCGCTCCTACCGGCAAGTGGTGTTGCCAGGCTTCCAGCAGCAACATGTCCACCAGGCGGCTGCGCGCAAGGATCAGCGTGTCGACCGCTGCACCTTGGTCATAGCGCTCGAACAGGTGCTCGGTGCCCTCCTTCAGGATGTGGCGAAAGGCAGCGACGGGATCGTCCCGGGTATGCAGGAGGTGCCGCAGTTGGGCCTGGGTTTCAGACCAGTGACCGATTTGCTGTTGGGAGTCGTTCATGGAGCAAGCGGTTGGTCACGTTCTTCACTGCGTAGGGTCAGGATCTCGTGACCGTCCTGGGTCACCAGTACCGTGTGTTCCCACTGGGCGGATAGACTGCGGTCCTTGGTGACCACGGTCCAGCCGTCGGGCAGCAGCTTGATATGGCGCTTGCCGGCGTTGATCATGGGCTCTATGGTAAAACACATGCCGGGTACCAGGGTCATCCCCTCACCGGGATTACCATAGTGCAGTACCTGCGGTTCCTCATGGAAGTTGCGGCCGATGCCGTGACCACAATACTCCTGCACCACTGAGTATTGTTTCCCCTCGGCAAACTTCTGTATGGCATGGCCGATGTCGCCCAGGTTGGCGCCGGGCTTGACCTGGGCGATACCGATACGCATGGCCTCTTGGGTCGTCTTGACCAGGCGCCGCGCGAGGATGGAGGGTTCACTGACGAAGAACATCTTACTCGTGTCGCCGTGGTAGCCGTCCTTGATGATGGTGATGTCGATATTGAGGAGGTCTCCCTTCTTCAGTCGCTTGTTGCCGGGAATACCGTGGCACACCTGATGGTTGACCGAGGTGCAGATGGATTTGGGAAACCCTTTGTAGTTCAGCGGGGCCGGAATGGCCTGTTGCTCATCGACGATAAAGTCGTGACAGATGCGGTCGAGCTCGCCGGTAGTGACGCCGGGGCGGACGTACTCACCGATTATCTCCAGGACCTGGGCTGCCAAGCGGCCGGCAACGCGCATCTTGGCGATTTCCTCGGCGCTCTTGATAGGCACGCTCTTACTGGGGGAGGCTGCATCCACGCTGGTTCGCGAGGGCACGACAGTGACCTGGAAAATTGCTCGAACCTGGCCGACATGTTATAAAACCAATTGAGATTCGGCAAACAGATTGCCCGTCGCCGCAGCGAGCGTTAGGGCGGCCATCCATGGGAGCGAAAAACTGTCGTTTTTCGCTCTATTTTTTGGCCCATTCTCAAGCCGGACCGGATTGCCTTTAACCGGACAGTTTCTTAAGACGACTCCCAACACCACACACGCATCGACACAGCGGGTCGGGTGCCCGGAAACGGGTTGCCTGCTGGGATGCGTGGAGGCCAAACCCAAATCTTAACGAGGTCTCGATAAATGAGCGAAGTTTCCATGCGCGACATGCTGGAGGCGGGGGTGCACTTCGGGCACCAGACTCGCTACTGGAACCCAAAGATGGGGGCCTACATCTTCGGCCAGCGCAATAAGATCCACATCATCAACCTCGAGAAGACCCTGCCCCTATACCAAGAGGCGATGAACTATCTCGGATCCCTGGTGGCCAACGGCGGTAAGGTCCTGTTCGTCGGCACCAAGCGGGCGGCGCGGGACGCCATCCGCGAGCAGGCGGTACGCTGCGGCATGCCCTTCGTCAACCACCGCTGGCTCGGCGGTATGCTGACGAACTTCAAGACGATCCGCGAGCGCATCAAGCGCCTCAAGGAGCTGGATGCGATGTTCGAAGATGGCAGTATCGAGCGCTTCAGTAAACGGGAGGCCCTGGGCTTGAGTCGTGAGCAGGCGAAGCTGGAGCGGGGTCTGGGCGGGATCAAGCAGATGGAAAAGCTGCCCGATGCCCTGTTCGTCGTGGATGTAGGCTACGAGAAGATCGCCGTCAGCGAGGCCAACAAGCTCGGGGTTCCGGTGGTCGGGGTCGTGGACACGAACAATGATCCGGGCTGCGTGGACTATGTCATTCCCGGTAACGACGATGCCATCCGTGCCGTGCGTCTTTACATCGAGGGTGCGGCTGCCGCGGTATTGGATGGACGCTCTACCGCTGCCGCCATCGCGGCCGGACGCGAAGGCGAGTTCATGGAAGTGGACGATAAGCCGGCCGAGCCTGAGACCATGACTCCTGAAGCGACGTGAAGACTCGGTTCGGTGAGGAGTTGCCTGGGGGCGCCTTTTTCTAAGGCGCTCTGAAGTGTTACCGTCTGTACCGAGGGGTTCATCGAATGAGAATGATGTTTCATATCTCAAAAGGTTTGCTGACGGTTTTCCCGGATAAGAGCGGGTTGTATACGATCTTTGCAACCAGTGGGAGGGATAAGTGTCGGAACGTCGCTTCTGAAGAATGCCAAAAAGCCGCATTTGGAAGTACAAAATAAGGCTTGAGGTGGTAAAGTGAAGTTGCCGAATAAAAGGGATTTGATTCACTCTGTTGTCTATGTGGTGTGGTTTCTGGTTATTTGTTTCATCTTTCGCGGAGACAATAACTTGAGTTATGCTTATATCGCGGCATGGTGTTCAGGTCTATGGATTTCGGCTATTTTAAGGATAAGACCGATATCCATCCTACCTTCTTTCTTACTGCTATTGACAATCTATTTAATTGATGGTTTCGGGAAATTCTTCATTTTCACCTCTCCTAAACAAACGGAAGATTTCGTAATAGTGATTTTTTCGACTACTGGTATTTTGCCTATTATCATCAATTACTATGTACAAAATATTTTTACTGTCTATTCCAACCGGGAATGAGTACGCCAAGGGTACTCTTTGTTTGTGTTCATTCGTGGTTCCATTGCGCATCCATGAGAGGGTCAGCAAACATGGCGATTACAGCCGCGTTGGTTAAGGAACTTAGAGAACGCACCGGTGCCGGCATGATGGAGTGCAAGCAGGCGCTGGTCGAGTCCGACGGTGATCTCGAGGCCGCCATCGAGGCGATGCGCAAGTCCGGACAAGCCAAGGCCGCCAAGAAGGCAGGCAGGATCGCCGCCGACGGGGTGGTGGTCATCGCCGTCGCCGGGGATGCCAAGGCCACGGATGCCAAGAAGGGTGTCATGGTCGAGGTCAACTGCGAGACCGACTTCGTGGCCAAGGACGGAGGCTTTACCGACTTCGCCGAGCGGGTCGCGGCGTGCGCCTTGGCGAGCGATGCAGGGGATGTCCAGGCCCTGGAAACCGAGCCCCTGGCAGGGGGTGAGGCTACCAGCATCGCCCAGGCCCGCGCGGATCTCGTGGCTAAGATCGGGGAAAATATCCAGCTGCGGCGCTTGGTCCGCTTCGATGACCTAGAGGGCGAACTCTACAGTTACCGCCATGGGGTGCGCATCGGCGTCCTAGTGGAAATTGAAGGCGGCAATCCGACGCTCGGTAAGGACATCGCCATGCACATCGCCGCTACCAATCCCCTGTGTGTGAGTGCCGATGAGGTGCCTGCCGCTACCCTGGAGAAGGAAAAGGAGATCTTCCGCGCCCAAGCCCTGGAGAGCGGCAAGCCGGAACCGATCGTGGAGAAGATCGTCGCCGGACGGGTACGCAAATACTTAGAAGAAGTAACCCTGCTCGGTCAGGCCTTCGTCAAGGACCCGGATGTAACCGTGCAGAAGCTGCTCACCCAGGCGGGAGCAAAGGTCGTGCGTTTCGCCCGCATCGAGGTCGGCGAGGGGATCGAGAAGAAGCAAGAGAATTTTGCCGACGAGGTCAGGGCGCAGGTGCGTGGTGACTGAGGGCTGGGGGCGTATGAGATCTTCGGAGGCCATATAGACGAAGAATTTCATCCGCAAATGAACGCCAATGAACGCAAATTAAAATCACTTCTTATTTGCGTTCATTTGCGGCTACCTGTTGGGTCCCGGATGATTGCATAGGAACTAAAGTTGGGTCATTGTTGCGTGCCCGAGAGGTTATGGAACTACTGGT
>NZ_FLUY01001282.1 GCF_900092655.1 Candidatus Thiosymbion oneisti | reverse complement strand
ACCCGTCCTCCAGCTTCGCCTCGCGGCTTCCACCTTGGGCTTCACTACGCTTCTCGTCACTCTTCGCGGTTACCTCCTCTCAGGTAACAAGTACATGCCCATGTCGGGCACA
>NZ_FLUY01001279.1 GCF_900092655.1 Candidatus Thiosymbion oneisti | reverse complement strand
TTTTATGCTTGGCCGCTCACTTTCCGGCCCATTTAACGCCACGACGCAATGGCGCCAAGACGCAAAGTTTCTTTGTTC
>NZ_FLUY01001278.1 GCF_900092655.1 Candidatus Thiosymbion oneisti | reverse complement strand
ACCCCTACAAACGCTCAAACACTGGTACGCTCAACAGCCCCGATTGTTCAATAAAATTCCGCGTAATCATCCGGGACACGACATCCGCGTCTGCTGCAACATCTCGTTGGGCTTTGATTGTTTCGGGATCGAAATCGCTAGCGGGATCGAGTCTTCCGATTTCCATGCGGCGCGACCAGTTAAAAATTTACCACTACCGAATGCGGACGTGGCGAGCGCTTTGCGGAAAGCCAAAAAGGTGAACAGGCCTCAAAATCGTTCACCGCATCCTCCCATATTCCATAGGTCACTCCGGCAAAACAGACCAAAAAGGCTAAAATAAGCGCAAAGGATCATGCCCACATTGCGCCGGAACCCGAGGAGATCCAAACAGCTGCGTTCAGCGAGCTTGCAGCCGAAAGTGAGTAATCGAGCATCGTATCCAGGGTATAGGATTTTCCGGCCGATTACAGGGGCAGGCCTTATCCGAATGAGAAATTGAGCCTGCTGTCGGGGTGCAATTCCGATTTGCGGAGCCGGGAGGGTCTGCTTAAACAAACCGATCCCAACCAAGGGAGACCGCCGGAATATGCCAACCCTGATTATCCAGACCAATGTCGAGACCCCCGCCGATCACCGCAAGAAGATCCTCGAGGATGCCTCCTCGATAACAGCAAAGATCCTCGGCAAACCGGAAAGCTACGTCATGGTCATCTTAAAGGATAAGATGGACATGTTGTTTGCCGGGGACGCCGCGCCCCTCGCCTATCTGGAGCTCAAGAGCCTGGGGTTACCGGAGGAGCGTACCTCCGGCCTCTCCGCAGATTTGTGCTATTTCATGGAGGCCCGCTTCGGCGTTCCCCCCGAACGGGTTTACATCGAGTTTACGTCCCCGCCGCGGCATCTATTCGGGTGGAACGGTGGAACATTCTGATAAAATTTGTAATTTTGCACCCCCCGCCGGCAGATCACTATGCGTACCTCAGCATTTCCCCTGCACACCGTCAAGGAGACCCCCGCCGATGCCGAAGTCGCCAGCCACCGGCTGATGTTGCGCGCCGGCATGATCCGCAAGCTCGCGGCCGGGCTCTATACCTGGCTGCCGCTGGGGCTGCGGGTGTTGCGCAAGGTCGAGCGCATCGTGCGCGAGGAGATGGACCGGGCCGGGGCCCTCGAGGTGCTGATGCCTGCCGTCCAGCCCGCGGAGCTGTGGCAGGCCTCCGGGCGCTGGGAGCGCTACGGGCCGGAGCTGCTGCGTTTCCATGACCGGCACCAGCGGGACTTCTGCTTTGGCCCCACCCACGAGGAGCTGATCACCGCGCTCGCCCGCGACGAGCTGCGCAGCTACAAACAGCTCCCGGTCAATTTCTACCAGATCCAGACCAAGTTCCGGGACGAGATCCGCCCCCGCTTCGGCGTCATGCGCGCCCGCGAGTTCATGATGAAGGACGCCTACTCTTTCCACCCGGACGCGGCCTCGCTACAAGACACCTATCAGGTCATGTTCGAGACCTACGGCCGCATCTTCCGCCGCTGCGGGCTGGCATTCCGCCCCGTCCAGGCCGCTACCGGCAGCATCGGCGGCCATATCTCCCACGAGTTCCACGTCCTGGCCGAGTCCGGCGAAGACGCCATTGCCTTCTCCACCGCGGGCGATTATGCCGCCAATGTCGAGCTCGCTGAAGCCCTGCCGCCGGCAGCTGGGCCCCCGGCCCCCGCCGAGGACCTGCGGCTGGTGGATACGCCGGACGCCAAGACCATCGCCGACCTGGTGGACCAGTTCGATCAACCCATCGAGCGGACCGTGAAGACGCTGGTGGTCGCCGCCGCAGCAGGGTCCGCGACGGATCTCGTCGCTCTGTTGGTGCGTGGCGATCATACCTTGAACCCGGCCAAGGCCGAGCAGCTGCCCCAGGTAGCGGCGCCTCTACGCATGGCAACCGACGCGGAGATCCGTGCCGCCGCCAGCGCCGGGCCGGGTTCCCTCGGACCCTTGAACCTGCCCATCCCCTGCATCGTCGACCGCAGCGTGGCGGTGACGGGAGATTTCAGCGCCGGCGCCAATCAGGATGGGAAACACTGGTTCGGCATCAATTGGGGGCGCGACCTGCCCCTACCCCAGGTAGCGGACCTGCGTAACGTCCAGGCGGGGGACCCGAGCCCCGACGGCCAGGGGACCTTGACCATCGCCCGCGGCATCGAGGTCGGCCATATCTTTCAGCTCGGGCGCAAGTACAGCCAGGCCATGCAGGCCACCGTTCTGGACGAGGGCGGTCAGGCCATAAACCTGGAGATGGGCTGCTACGGCATCGGCGTCTCCCGCGTGGTAGCCGCCGCCATCGAGCAGAACCACGACCAGCGGGGTATCGTCTGGCCCGAGCCGCTGGCACCCTTTCAGGTCGCCCTGCTGCCCATGAAGCTGTACAAATCTTATCGGGTCCGGGAAGCGGCCGAGCAGCTGCACCAAAGGCTGGCGGAGGCCGGGATCGAGGTCCTCCTGGACGACCGGGACGTGCGCCCCGGCTTTATGTTCGCGGATATGGAGCTCATCGGCATACCCCATCGCATCGTCATCGGCGACCAGGGCCTGGATGCAGGCAAGCTGGAATACCAAGGCCGGCGCGACACCGAGCCCCACCTGGTCCCCAGCGCAGAGCTCCTCCCCTTCCTCACCGAGCGGTTGAGCAATCCTGAATGATTTGGAAAAGATCCCTCCTGCGTCGGGACAGGGTTTGACGTATTGCGTTCGACGCACCAAGGCTTGTCGATCTACGGCCAGGCCAGTGCCGGCGTCTTAACGCAACCTACACCCATATTACCCCCGCGTGGCCTGTCCGCGCGGACCTCACTTTGCGTGTAGGTTACGTCAAGCTGTGCGAGAAAACGCCTGGGGGAACACGGCGTCGAGCGCGGCCTAACGCAACACGAGGCTAGAATCCTTAGAGGCTGTCTAAAAACCAACACATTTTCGGCTGGCTCCCCAGGCTCCAGCGTCGATTAAGCGCCTCGGTAGGCTAACCGCCAACGCCGATCAGCACCGAGGAGTTGCGTCCGCTGGAGCGGACAAGATGGCGTTCCCACGCTGGAGCGTGGGAACGAGCGCCACGTTGATTTTCGGCTGGCTCCCCAGGCTCCAGCGTGGGAACAGACCTGGTCCCGACGGAGGAGGGATCTGACGCTCCAGCATCGATTAAGCGCCTCGGTAGGCTAATCGCCAACGCCGATCAGCACAGAGGAGCTGAGTCCGCGGGAGCGGACAAGATGGCGTTCCCACGCTGGAGCGTCACTGCCATTAAGTTAAGGAAAAGCGCAAAAATATGCCGCATACTTCACGTTTTTT
>NZ_FLUY01001277.1 GCF_900092655.1 Candidatus Thiosymbion oneisti | reverse complement strand
CACCCCACCCTTGTATGTTCTGTATCCAAGGGAGAGCCAAGGATCAGGTAGAAAGGGAGTTAATGGAGAGGACCTGGGAAGCCGTCCCGCCCTGAAGCCGCGAGCCTGTCCGTAGATTGGCTCCCCGCCTGCTTCGCCAATACCGGAGCGTATCCGGGGCCGTGAGCGGTGCTCGTGAGCCTGCCGACACAAGGTCGGTAGGCGAGGGTCCAGGGTCGGGGAACCGGGTCGCTATCCTAACCGGTTTTTACTGAGTGGAGAAACCAACATGAAGGTCGCCGGAATCGATGTCAGCAGCAAATCCGTTACCTTGGTTATCAACCGTGACGGTCGGATGCGAAAACCCCGTGAGTTCAAGAATACCCCAGCCGGTCATGTGGCCCTGAGCAAGGTCTTGTGCAAGGCACCGGTGAGCCGGGTCGGTCTGGAGGCCACCGGCTGGTATCACCTCGATCTGGCCCTCGCCCTGGATGACGCCGGGTTGGCGCTCATGGTCATCAACCCCAAGGCCGCCAAACGCTTCGCCGAGGCCATGCCGTCGATGCCACCGTCCTGGCCCAATTCGCCTTGCGCATGCCCATCACCCCCTGGCAACGCCCCGATGCCTTGGCTCTGGCCGTCCGCGCCTGTGCCCGCCGCATCGCCGCCCTCAACCAGCTCCGAACCCAAACCAAAAACCAACTCCATGCCGCGGAGCAAACTGCCACCACGCCCGACTTCCTGATCGCCAAGCTGCACCAGAGCATCGCCCAACTCGATGCCCACCTCGAAGCCCTGCGTCAGCGCGTCCTTGACCTCATCGCCGCCGACGAACAGCTCCAGCATACCTTCGAGCTCCTCATCAGCGTCACCGGTATCGCCGCCGCCGGCGCCATCCAACTCCTCGGCGAACGGCTAGTCCTCCCTGACGACAGGCGCGCTCAGCAATGGGTCGCCATGGCTGGCCTCGACCTACGCCAACACCAATCCGGCCCCAGCGTCAACAAGAAGCCTCGCCTGTCCAAGGCCGGCAACCGCTACCTGCGTACCGCCCTCTACATGCCCGCACTCAGCGCCGCGCGCCACGACCCTAACGTCAGGGCCGACTACCGTCACCTCATCGAACGACGTGGCCTCAAGAAGATCCAGGCCGTCTGCGCCGTCATGCGCAAGCTGCTGCACGCCATCCAGGCCATGCTCAAGAACCGCACACCCTGCGACAGCCGCCGCTTTTATTCCCCCACTGAAGCAGCGGCCTGATTAGTCCAATTTATGCACCGGAGGTGAATTTTTGTGGATTAGGAGGCAAATTGGACTTGCATTGGAACAGAGTATCTACGAGCTGGAATCGATGCGTATTTATGACGCCATAGCTACCTCGGGAACATCCATCTCTACTCGCATCGGTGAAATACCGAGGTGTCTCAAGTCTGCCGCAGCCGTACCAAGTGCAGATTCCAGAGAAACGGCCTCCCGATCGAATGCAACATTACAGACGGCAACCTATGGCAGTTTGGGAGGCTGATAGCAGATATATTTACTCAAAATTCGGAAAACTATACCATTGACAAACTCTCCAGACTTTATGGAGCCTTGGAGTACCTTACACAATTGGTAGAGCAGGACGAATTGGGCTGACAAAAAATCTAACTGGCCTTGAGCAGCCGGAGCCTGTGGTCCGTTTCGACTCAGCCGAGCATTTGGCCGCTACTATTAAACGCTATATCCAAGTCTATAATCAACATATCCCGCAGAAGGTATTAGGCCATATCCCGCCCCCTTTAGGCGATGAAAAACTGGTCCCAAAAACAGCCAAACCTCTTCAAAAAATGTGTCTATAATCTAGCGGGACTTGACACTACCCGCGAACAAAAGGATGCCGCCAGCTTAAATCGGGTCTATTATCTCCACAAATGATTTATTAGGAACAAACAGATCGCTTCGGCTACCGTTGATCCTATTCCGAGACGGTTGCGCTTATCGCGCCAGGGCCTTGAATTGGCTACGGGAATACGGCGGTAGACCAAGTCCGGAGGTCATGGAATTCGGCACGCTGGACGGCATCCTGGGCTGCGTCGCCGTGGGACTCGGCTGTACACTGATGCCACGTTGGATTGTCCATCGATCCCTTTACGCCGAACAGCTCGGTGTGACCAAATTGCCGGCCCGGATCGCATACGTCCCTACGGTGATGATTCACCATCGAGATATGCCGGCTCTGGCGGCGCTGAACACACTGCGCGATTCGATTGTCGAGTGTGATGTCGACATTAATGGCATTGGGTTGGACTAAGAGACTGTCTAAAAACTAACACATTGATTTTCGGCTGGCTCCCCACGCTCCAGCGTGGGAGCAAATCCCGACGCTCCAGCGTCGATTAAGCGCCTCGGTAGGCTAA
>NZ_FLUY01001275.1 GCF_900092655.1 Candidatus Thiosymbion oneisti | reverse complement strand
AATCAACCACCACCAACTGGAAGTTGGTGGTATGAGGGGTCGGCTGAAGCCGATGTCAAGCTAAAGCTACTCGAGACGGATGCGCGATACATTTTGCGGTTCTTTCCCTTCA
>NZ_FLUY01001272.1 GCF_900092655.1 Candidatus Thiosymbion oneisti | reverse complement strand
CGGGTGCCTTGCGCCTGGTGAAGGTTATGGGCACAACCGACGATCCAGAGAAACTCAGCCAGCTCGTTGAGGCGCTGAGCAAGTTGGGCGAGCGGCTGCCGGCCAAGCAGGCACAATCGGTTGCCTTGCGCCTGGTGGAGGTTATGGACACCACCACCGATCCGTGGCAGCTCAGCCGGCTCGGTGAGGCGCTGGGCA
>NZ_FLUY01001338.1 GCF_900092655.1 Candidatus Thiosymbion oneisti | reverse complement strand
GGTATCGGGGAGGTGGCCATTGCTCCCTACTACACCACCCGCAACGGCTGGATGACCTTGATCAACCTGACCAACACCGAATCCAA
>NZ_FLUY01000245.1 GCF_900092655.1 Candidatus Thiosymbion oneisti | reverse complement strand
GTTAGCCTACCGAGGCGCTTAATCGACGCTGGAGCGTGGGGAGCCAGCCGAAAATCAATGCCAGTAGAAAATCAATGTGTTAGTTTTTAGACGGCCTTTAATGATTGTTGGGCACGCCGCCGTCCCTGGCGGCTTTGCTCAACCTACGAGCTTGAGAGCATCTGTACCAGGTGACCATGAGCGTCCGACCGAGTCATCACCCGACGCGCTACTGGCACCGGCTGGAGGACGGCCGCATCCAGTGCGATGTCTGCCCGCGGGCCTGTAGGCTCAAGGCGGGGCAGCCGGGGTTGTGCTTTGTGCGTATCTGCGCGGATGATCAGATCCTGCTCACCAGCTACGGGCGTTCGAGCGGTTTCTGCGTGGATCCGATCGAGAAGAAGCCGCTCAACCACTTTCTGCCCGGTACCCCGGTGTTGTCCTTTGGGACAGCCGGCTGCAATCTCGCCTGTAAGTTCTGCCAGAACTGGGATATGAGCAAATCCCGGCAAATCGATACCCTGGCCGCAAGCGCTATGCCCGCGGCCATCGCCCGCAAGGCCGAGGAGCTGGGGTGCCGTAGCCTCGCCTATACCTACAATGACCCGGTCATCTTTCTCGAGTATGCGCGGGATACGGCCCTGGCCTGCCGGGAACGGGGCATCCGTAACCTGGCGGTGACCGCAGGCTACGTCAATCCGGAGGCGCGGGAGGACCTCTTCTCCGCCATGGATGCGGCCAACGTGGATCTGAAGGCCTTTACTGACGACTTCTACCGGCGCCTCTGCAGCGGCCGGCTGGCGCCGGTGTTGGAGACTTTGGAATACCTCAAGCAGGAGACCCAAGTCTGGCTCGAGCTCACTATCCTGCTGATTCCGGGCCACAATGATTCCGACGCCGAATTGGAGCGCATGTGCGCCTGGGTCCGGGAGCACCTGGGCCCCGAAACCCCCATGCACTTTACTGCCTTTCATCCTGACTGGAAGCTGCAGGACCTGCCGCCGACGCCGCCTGAGACCCTGACCCGGGCGCGGGTGATCGCCCGCCGCAACGGGATACGCTACGCCTACACCGGCAACGTCCGGGATCCCGAAGGGGGAAGCACCTGGTGCCACAGGTGCGGGGCGCTGCTCATCCAACGCGACTGGTACCGGCTCGGGGCCTGGGGACTGACGCCGGAGGGTAAGTGCGCAGCCTGCGGTACCGCCTGTGCCGGCCACTTTGAATCCCAGCCCGACACCTGGGGTGCCAGGCGCCTGCCGGTAAGTATGCCGGCATGATCCGAATTTGGTAGTGGTTAAATTTAAATGCGACCTAATGCTTTGAACTCCACCGTTTTGCCATCCCTGGCCCTGGATTCCGGC
>NZ_FLUY01001271.1 GCF_900092655.1 Candidatus Thiosymbion oneisti | reverse complement strand
CTATCCGTTGCCGCCCCTTTCGTCTGGCGGTGCCTCACGAGCCAGATCATAGCCGCGGTCGCCTGCTCCCCCTTCTCAAACGCAGCATGCGGTTTTCCCGCACGGCGCTTTCCTGCTGTCTTCACCTCCGAACTCTCGCCGGGGGAACCAGCCGTCAGAGCTGCACCAAGCCCAGTTGCTTGTACAGATGTGCATACCAGGTCACCCCTTTTGGTGGCCGATC
>NZ_FLUY01001270.1 GCF_900092655.1 Candidatus Thiosymbion oneisti | reverse complement strand
TCCCAAGCTGATCACGCCGGTCAATCGTCAAGTCCGCGGCTGGGCCAATGACTTCGATCACGGTCGGAGTCGCCCCGCGTTTCGGGCCATGAATTGGTTCCTCCAACAGCGGATGGTAGGGCACCTGAAACGTCGGAGCCAGCGCCCCGATCGGCCACCAAAAGGGGTGACCTGGTATGCACATCTGTACAAGCAACTGGGCTTGGTGCAGCTCTGACGGCTGGT
>NZ_FLUY01001657.1 GCF_900092655.1 Candidatus Thiosymbion oneisti | reverse complement strand
TCACCGGCGGAAAAGATCATGCCGCCGGGATATTCATGAATACCGATCTCGCCGCCGAGCGCCTCGTTTGCCAAACGTGTCTTAATGCCCGCAACCCCGCCGAGCTTTTCTATACACTCGGAGC
>NZ_FLUY01001569.1 GCF_900092655.1 Candidatus Thiosymbion oneisti | reverse complement strand
TCGGCGGTCCCGGGCCGGCTGGGACCGCCGTCTTTCAGACGGCTTACGGACCCCATGACCAGCTGTCGGCAACGCTCAG
>NZ_FLUY01000638.1 GCF_900092655.1 Candidatus Thiosymbion oneisti | reverse complement strand
AGACGGGGACAGCAAAGTTGTGAGCCGTAAGCCATTATAGGATGACCCGAGAC
Source organism: Candidatus Thiosymbion oneisti (assembly GCF_900092655.1). Taxonomy (GTDB): domain Bacteria; phylum Pseudomonadota; class Gammaproteobacteria; order Chromatiales; family Chromatiaceae; genus Thiosymbion; species Thiosymbion oneisti. Next base: position 66 of record NZ_FLUY01000638.1, on the reverse strand, counting down.
CGGCCTCGAAACACAAGGAGCAGGAGGCCAAGCTGCCAGAGAAGCCGAAGCCAGCACGACGCGGGA
>NZ_FLUY01001269.1 GCF_900092655.1 Candidatus Thiosymbion oneisti | reverse complement strand
CGATTCGGGCGTGCTAAGCGGTTCCTCAACGGGGTCCCCAGTGCCAAGTCATGTGCACGCGAGCGGGAGCCGTTACGTGCAATGATCAGTGCGGAACAGGGCCGGCTCCCAAGCTGATCCCGCCGGTCAATCGTCAAGTCCGCGGCTGGGCCAATGACTTCGATCACGGTCGGAGTCGCCCTGCGTTTCGGGCCATGAATTGGTTCCTCCAACAGCGGATGGTAGGGCACCTGAAACGTCGGAGCCAGCGCCCTGATCGGCCACCAAAAGGGGTGACCTGGTATGCACATCTGTACAAGCAACTGGGCTTGGTGCAGCTCTGACGGCTGGT
>NZ_FLUY01001264.1 GCF_900092655.1 Candidatus Thiosymbion oneisti | reverse complement strand
CCAGACCATGAAAAGCTGGTACCAAAAACAACCCAATCTGTTCAAAAAACGTGTCTATAATCTGGCGGGACTTGACAG
>NZ_FLUY01001263.1 GCF_900092655.1 Candidatus Thiosymbion oneisti | reverse complement strand
ACTCCGCGGCGCGGAGCTTCCGCGTTCCCACGCAGCGCGTGGGAACGAGAGAATCAGCTGGATAGTAGGGTCCGCTGTGCGGACCTTCTAAATGTCAACACCCCCTGGCAGGATCCCATGCAAACCACCAAGACAAGCGGGCACAGTGCGATTAACATGCCCGGTCTGGCGAAGCGGTTACGGGCGCGGATCTTCCAGGCCAGCACCAGCGAGCTCTATGATGATCCAAGCATACACCCGTAGACTGAGGATTACTGGAGCAAGGTGAATCCGGTCGGGGCGAGGAGCCGCTACAATGAAAGCAAACGCTATGCCGAGACCTTGTTCTGCGATTACCATCGCTAGCACGGGCTCGACAGCTTCGACTATGCCTATGGGAAGGGTGTCGCAAAAGCCCCTCTCCCGCCGGGAGAGGGGTTGGGGAGAGGGGTTGGGGAGAGGGGAGCAAAGGACGAAGATCAGTGCCTTTTGCGACACCCGCTATGGAGGAGAACCATGAGCCTACATACCCTATTCGTCTCGACCCTGCCGCTGGTCGGCATAGGAATGCTATGGTCCCTGGGGTCAGGTCCGAAGGCCCAGGCGATTGCCACCGAACAGGGCCGACAGGTCGATGAGAGACCCGCCGAGAACGAGCCTTGGCAACGGCCCGCCAAGGAGGAGGTCAAGCGTCGGCTCACGCCGCTGCAGTACACTGTGACCCAGGAGGCAGGCACCGAGCCGCCCTTCCGTAACCCATACTGGGACAACCAGCAGGATGGTATCTATGTGGACATCGTCTCCGGCGAACCCCTGTTCAGCTCGCGGGAGAAATTCGAGTCCGGTACCGGCTGGCCCAGCTTTCATTCGCCCCTGAATTCGGACTTGATCGTCGAGCGGGAAGATCGCAAGCTGGGAATGATGCGCACGGAGGTCCGTTCCCGCCACGGGGATTCCCACTTGGGACATGTCTTCGACGATGGCCCCACGCCGACCGGCCTGCGTTACTGTATCAATTCGGCCGCCCTGCGCTTTATCCCCGTCGCGGACCTGGAGCAGGAGGGCTACGGTGACTATCTCGTCCTGTTCGAGGACGAATAGCATTCGATCCCAAACCTTGAGGATGCAGCCGCCACGACACCGTACCCCAAACCCATAGACGAACCAACCAAACGCAACCCCTAATGACCGACCAATCCGCAAGACACCGCCCGACGGATATCGGCCTCCACCACAAATCCCGGCTCCTGTCCATCGTCTTCGATGACGGCGTGGCCTTCGAGCTACCCTACGAGTATCTCCGGGTCTTCTCCAAGGCAGCCGAGGTGCGGACCCTGGGCCAACCGGTAACTGGCAAGGAAGCGGTGGATATCGAGCAGATCGAGCCCCAGGGGCAATATGGGGTCCGGATCCTCTTCGACGACGGTCATGACACCGGCATCTATTCCTGGGACACCCTCTACGCCTTGGGGGTGGACCGCGAACGAAACTGGGCGGCCTATCTAAAGGCGCTGGAGCAGATCGGATACCAGCGGCAGGAACCGCAGCAGGAAGAAAAGCGGATCAAGCTCCTTTACTTCAACTGGTTGGCCCAAAAGCTGCGCAAAGAGACCGAGGAGCTCGTGGCTCCGCCGAGCGTGGTGGACCTAGACACCCTTCTGGTCTGGCTCGGCCGCCGCAAGCCGGGGGCGGCCCCCCTATTCGACCGAGAACGGGTCCGAGTTACCCTGAACAAACAGTTCGCCGAGGGCTTCTCCCGACTCCATGACGGGGACGAGGTAGGCATCATACCCACCTCGCCAACCGCTCCGGCTACCCCGGATCTGGTGTAAAGATCATCGGCCCGGTTACGATGAGTATTAGGCCCTTTGATCTCGCTCGAGCTGCTCAATAGGTTCTTGGAGAAACAAATTTAATCATGTTTCCCCGCTAACACCACGTTAGGTAGCCAATGCCCGTCGCCAAGAGCGCCAACGACACGGCGGGTGAGTACCTCACCCCGCGGAACCTGGTCAGACTGACCACCACCCTGGTCTTCCCCGCCGATCAGGAGGTTCTGAAAGGCGCCAGGCCGCTGCTCTCTAAGCGCCATGAATCGGCGTAGCTTTGTGGCAGAATCCTTATTCAACTTACTTAACAAATTGATTTATTTAGAAAAAAGAGAGGTAAGAAAAATAGCGTCAGTCAATTGATGTTATTTTATATGCTTACCGCTAAACTGGGGCATGGTGGGTGCAAGGACGGGTAATCCATGCTGAATATATCGCAAACAGAGGTCGAATCACGGCTGAGCTTCGATAATCCCTGGTGGAACGGTGAACAGGCAACGCCATATACCGATCTGCCGCCCCGCGACTATCTTCCCTCTTTCTACAATCTGCTAACGGATCTGAGTGTAAAGCGGGCCGTGATCCTGCTCGGACCCCGCCGGGTAGGGAAAACGGTGATGGTTCACCACGCCATCGAACGGCTGTTGAAAGCAGGGGTAGAGCCGAGTCAGGTGATGTACCTGGCGCTCGACACGCCGGTTTATACCGGCTTTTCGCTGGAATGGCTTACCAGCTTGATGGCCGAGATGAACAGACTGGAACCCGGCACCACCCGTTATATCTTCTTCGACGAAATCCAATACCTGAAGGAGTGGGAGCGCCATCTCAAATCGTTGGTTGATTCTTACCCCAACTATCGATTCATCGCCACCGGTTCCGCCGCTGCCGCACTACGGCTGAAGAGCCAGGAGTCGGGGGCAGGCCGCTTTACCGATTTCATGCTACCTCCGCTCACTTTCGGTGAATATATCCACTTCATCGGCAAAGAGGGATTGGTTGAGGCAGATCCCGACTCCGAAAGGGGCTTCCGTGCGGTCTCCGGGGAAGCGATGGATGAGCTCAACCGGGAGTTCATCAACTATCTCAACTTCGGCGGTTACCCTGAGGCGGTCTTCAGTGAACGGGTACAGGAAGATCCGTCACGCTTCATCAAGAGCGACGTCATCGACAAGGTGCTGCTGCGCGATCTGCCCAGCCTCTACGGTATCAGCGATATCCAGGAGCTCAATAGCCTGTTTGCCACCCTGGCCTACAATACCGCCCAGGAGGTGGAGATCGGCAAGCTCTCGCAGAACTCCGGTGTGGTTGCCAACACGCTGGCCCGTTACCTCGAATACCTGGAAGCCGCATTCCTGATCAAACGTATCCGCCGGGTGGATGAGTCGGCAAAGCAGTTCAAACGCGCACGGGGATTCAAGGTCTATCTCACCAACCCCTCCATTCGGGTCGCCCTCTATGGCCCGGTCAGCGCCGACCACGAGGCCGTAGGCGCCCTGGCCGAAACCGCCATCTACGCCCAATGGATACACGCCACCGCCTTTATCGAGCGTCTCTATTTCGCCCGCTGGAAGAAGGGACTGGAGGTGGACCTGGTGGGCCTCGATCCGGGGCAACGCAAGGCCGACTGGGTGGTGGAGGTGAAGTGGAGCGACCGTTTCTTCGAGCGCCCTGCGGATCTCAAAGGGGTATTGGCCTTTGCCGCCGCCAATCGGCTAAGCCACCCGCCGCTCATCACCACTCGGACACGGCAAGGTAGCAAGCGCATCGACGGCATCGAACTCCAGTTCGTACCCACCAGCCTGCATTGCTACTCCATTGGCCGCAATGTACTGCGGCGGATGCATTGAGCCGCGTAGGGCGGATAAGCTTGCGCCATCCGCCGGACGCCAGTCCCCTTCGGCGGGTGGCGCAAAAATGGTGGCATCAGCTGCTTGTCTGCGAAGTTTAAACCACAGAGAACACAGAGACAGCTGGTCATTGGGTGGGTAAGCCGTCTGAAAGACGGCGGTCCCAGCGTCCCCGGAACCGCCGACACTTTGCGGCCCCTGGGACCGCCGACATTCTGTCGGCCTCTGGGATCGCCGACATTTTCTCGTTCCCACGCGCTGCGTGGGAACCTGGTTGCTCCGTGCCGCGGAGAGAATATGGATTCCGGACTGCTTTGGAGTGCGCCGGCAAAGCGGCGCGGCTGCATCGAACCTCAGCTACGGGGGATACCAATGGCATTGGCCGGGAATCCGGGCCCCTTCGGTTCCACCCGCGCCGCGGCGACGGCGCTTTCCCCTGGCCGCAACACCTTTGTTGGGGACGGATGCGTGGTCCAATCCAAAGCGGCGGCAGGATCGTGCCACTTGGCCGATCCCCGGCTTATGCCTCGCGCTGTCGGTTCCGGTAAGCAGCGGGGGGAAGTGGCCGCCGCACTCCAAAACGTCCGGTGGAACCCTGCTATGATCGTTGGCAGTCTGGAATCCATAAAGAGCCTTTCCCTATATTAGTCAGCGCAGCTTTCTCCTGGCCCCACCGGGTACAGAATTTAGACAGCCTCTCAGCCGTCGGCCCCAGTCGCAAACAGATCGAGCATCCGTTCCGCTGCCTGCTGCTCGGCACGCCGCCGGCTGGTGCCTTCTCCCTGCGTCTTTTCAGCGCCATCGGCCAGGGTACAACGCACTTTGAAACACTGGATGTGATCGCTGCCGGTGATTTGCAGCACTTGGTACTCGGGCAGGGGTCGCTTGAGCGCCTGCAACAACTCCTGGAGACGGCTCTTCGGATCCTTCGAGGTACCTGCGACCTGTACGCGAGCGAGGGGCGTTGCGAACACCGAGAGAATCACCTCGCGTGCCGTCGCGAAGCCTGCATCCAGATAGACCGCGGCAAAGATCGCCTCGAGGGTATCGGCGAGGATCGACTCCCGGGCATGACCACCGGAGCGCAGCTCCCCTGCCCCCAACCGCAGGTAAGCACCGAGGTCCAGGCCACGCGCCAGCGCCGCGAGCGATTCCCGTTTGACCAGGGAGGCCCGCAACCGGCTCAACCTGCCCTCATCCGCATCCGGAAAGCGCTCCCACAGGGCCTCGGCGATCACAAATCCGAGCAGGGCATCGCCCAGAAACTCCAACCGCTCGTTGTTCTCTCCGGAGGCACTGCGATGGGTCAAGGCCCGCATGAGCAATCCGTGCTCGCGGAATTCATAACCGAGCCCAGGTGCCAGCTGCTCGGGGTCCTCTCTCACGAGTACACCTAGATACAAAATCCGGAAACGATATTCATTGACGCCTTCAACGTGACCACGGCAAAGCCTTTAGCGGCGTTAGGTACAAACGACGAATCACGCGAATCTGCGCGAATGGGATTGTTTGCGCCCACAGGAATAATGAATTACTCGATGAGATTGCCGAGACGGCCCCAATCCACCGGAAACCCGTCGCGTTGGGTGTCCCAATTCATCCAGATCGCAATGGCCTTGCCCACCAGGTTCTCTTCCGGAACGAAGCCCCAGCAGCGGCTATCGTTGCTGTTGTCCCGATTGTCGCCCATCACGAAGTAGCTGCCCTTCGGTACCTTGAGTCGCCTCCCGACCGCCAGCTCGGAGTACGGAGTGCACTTATAATCCGGCACGCTCGGATCGACCAGGATCCGGTGCTCGCGGCCGGTGAGGTCTTCGAGACGCAGATCCGTATCGGTCATGTTTGCCCCCGAGCCGACGCCCAGGTAGACTCCGGCGGGCGTTTGGGAAGCAGGCTCGCCGTTTACATACAGGGTCTTATCGCGATATCGAATCTCATCCCCAGGCACGCCGACGATGCGCTTGATGTAGTCGACAGAGGGCTCTTGGGGAAAGCGGAAGACCGCCACGTCCCCCCGCTCGGGATCACCGATTTGCAAGAACTTGCGGTTCAGAACCGGCCACCGCAGCCCATAGGCAAACTTGTTCACCAGGATGAAATCACCCACCAGCAGGGTCGGCATCATCGAGCCCGACGGGATGCGAAACGGCTCGACCAGGAAGGAACGCAGCAACAACACGATGAGGAGTACCGGAAAGAAGGAGCGCGCATACTCGACGATGACCGGCTCTTTGTAACCGGTCGCCGGCACATCGGCCTCGGCAGGTGCGGCACCACCCGTATCCGGCACCAACGCCCGCTTGCGTCGCGGCGCGAACAGCACCGCATCCGCAAGCCAGATACCTCCGGTGACCAGACAGGCCAGCACCAAAAAAGTGGGGAAATCGAAGTTCATAGCCTTGGCCTCCGTGGCTTAAACGACTCCGCAAACTCATTGAACCTTGGGCAGGGCCAGAAACTCTTTCACGGGTGGCTCCCAACTGAATCGTGCATCATAATCCCGACAATCGGATATCGATTCCGATGCATTTTCAAGGTAGATTTGTTTCGCCTCAGACGATGGATAAATCAAGTATTCGGAACACCTTGCACTCTGTCCCGTACCGATGACCAGTTTGGCACCCGCTTTCAGATTGCAGTGCGTCAGCTTGTCTAATGGCGACCACTCATAACAGATCGCATAATCGGAACGATACTTTCTGACCTTCCCGTCCGGGCGATCGAATGCCCACCATGCACCCAAGCGACTCTTTGGGTCCGTGCTGTTCCAGGCCCGATAGAGTGTAATCTCAACGTCCTCCTTGCTTTTGTAGACCTTACCCTGACATAACCCGCCCTGCTTCGGCGCACCGAGCGCAGCACTCAGCAGTGCCTTATCCTCAACGGGTTCAAACGAAGCAAGGAGCTTGGCCGGCAATTCCGGATTACCGGGGCATTCGCCTGGCGGTTGCTCGACCAACAGATCAGTCATCGTCGTACAACCACACAGAGAGATGAGGGGAAGGGTGATGAGAAGATGTTTCATGATGATTCTCCTTTATTCAACTAGGTCTCAGCGCACGATATAGTGATCGCACCAGGTCACCGTTCAGGGGTCATCTCCTACGATCGGGAATCTGCAAGGGCTGCCCCTACGGGTGCCGGCAAAATGCCGGCGCTCCAAACGTTCAGCCGCAAACGGACGCGAATAAACGCAAATCAGAATGAATATAATTAATCATTTGCGTCCATTTACGTTGATTCGCGGCAAAAATAGATACGAAGTCGGTTATCAGCGATGGTGCAGGACCCATCCTCGGTTCCGCGCCCGCGTCGAGTGCGACCTCGATCATACTATACAGATTAGGATGTTGCAGTCACAGGTCGCAGACAGCGATTAGGGAGCGGTTGTGGAATAGCGTCGCAAAGGCTATCTTGCCGGACTGTAACCCGCGTATCTCACCGGGGCTCCGATGCTCGGATGGCCGTCTCCCGATCCGCTTGGCCCCTGACCGAAACGTTAGGCACCGGAATGTTAGGTACCGGAACGTTAGGCACCAATTACTCATCAATCCGTCTCGATTCATGCTCAAGGTTGTCGATCTGGCGTGCAGGCGTGGAGACCGCCGGTTGTTCTCCGGCGTGAGCTTCGCGCTGGAACCCGGGACCCTGCTGCACGTGCGCGGACGCAACGGCAGCGGCAAGACGACGCTGCTGCGTGCCTTGTGCGGCCTGCTCGTACCGGAGGCCGGGGAAATCCGCTGGCAGGGGAAGGACAGCCGCCACCTGGGTGAGGACTACCACGCGGACCTGCTCTATTGCGGACACCTGAACGGCATCAAGGGCGACCTGACCGGGATCGAGAACCTGCGCGTGGCAGCAATCCTGGACGGCAATCCGGTGGACGAGGGGCGGCTCTGGTCCGCGCTGGAGCAAATGGGCCTGGCGGGCTACGAGGACCTGCCCGCCATGGCGCTCTCCCAGGGCCAAAAGCGGCGAGTCGCCCTGGCCCGGCTACTGGTAAGTAAGGCGCCGCTGTGGATCCTGGATGAGCCCTTTATCACCCTGGATACCGATGCGGTGGACCTGCTGCTGCGGCTGATCGCGGGACATGTAGCCGACGGCGGTATAGTGATCCTAACCACACATCAGGAGGTTCCGCTCACCTCGGGCCAGGTGCAGCAACTAGACCTCGGGGACGAACCTTTGGATAGGTGCTCACTCTGATGGTCCGCGCTACCTCGATCAGGACCTGCGGGCTACTTGATGCGGCTGCCTGCCTGTGCGTCCCTGCATGCAGACAGGCACTCACCACACCCTACGCGCCGTGGCCGCCCTGAAGAGAGCACTACGAAGCGCGCGAATCAACGCGAATCGATCCGCGAGGTTCCGCGCGATTCGTCGTTTTTCTCTCGTTGGGGTCCGCTCCTTACCTCGACCGATGGGTTCTTTGCGTCTTTTGCGCCTTTGCGGTTCAAACGCTTCCGTGGCCAAAAGCTACATCGCTGGAAGCCGGCGACTGGAAGCTGGAAGCAACTTGTTGGCGGTTTTAGGGCTTTTAGGGCTAACGGCAGGACCCGATTGGTAGTGGCATGTGGCGGGTGTTCTTCTGCATCTTGGGGCGCGACCTCCGGCTCGCCCTGCGTCGGCGCACGGATCTGCTGACGACCCTGTTCTTCTTCGTGATCGTCGTGAGCCTGTTTCCCCTGGGTGTGGGCGCCGAGTGGCAGACCCTGCGCATCCTGGGACCGGGCGTGGTCTGGGTAGCGGCCCTGTTGGCCTCCATGCTGGCCCTGGAACGACTGTTTGCGGCGGACCATGAGGACGGCACCCTGGAGCAGCTGATGCTGACACCCCAGCCCCTGCCGATCTTGGTGCTGGCTAAGGTGGCGGCCCATTGGTTGCTGACCGGGCTGCCGCTGGTCATGGTCGCGCCCCTGATTGCGCTGCAGTACCACCTGCCGGAGGCGTCCCGCATCACGATGATGCTGTCCCTGCTGGTGGGGACGCCGATCCTCAGCCTGATCGGCGCCATCGGCGCGGCCCTGACCTTGGGACTGCGCGGCGGCGGGATCCTACTGTCGCTACTGATCCTGCCCCTGTATATCCCGGTGCTGGTGTACGGTGCCGGAGCGGTGACGGTGAGCGCCATCGATGGCGCGGACGCCCTGCCCTATTTCTCGCTGCTCGGGGCCCTGCTGCTGCTGGCGCTGATCTTCTCACCCTTGGCCGCAGCGGCGGCGTTACGGATCTCGTTGGAGTAGTCCGGCCTGCATGTCTCACCGAGGCGGTTGGCGGCACTTCAGCCTGCGTAGGATGCGGCGAGTGCTTGCCCACCGCCCCAGGAGGGTGTTGCAAAAGCCCCTCTCCCGCCGGGAGAGGGGTTGGGGAGAGGGGATCAAAGGGCGAAGATCAGTGCCTTTTGCGACATCCTCCCCAGGGACGGGGCGGGCAGGCAGCGAACCGCATCTTCTCTCGTTCCCACGCGCTGCGTGGGAACGAGAAAAACAACCCGATTAAACGCGTGTATGTGGATCAGCCGGAGCATTGGCGTTATTCCAGTGCGCGGAATTATTTGGGCCTGGAGGGTTTGGTTCCCGTGTATACGGAATGGTGGACACAGGCCTGATTCTCTCCGCGGCGCGGAGTTCCACATTCCCACGCAGCGCGTGGGAACGAGAAAACCAAGCTGTAAGAGAAAACTACGAATCGCACGAATCCTCACGAATGGATTCGCGCAGATTCGCATGATTCGTAGTTTTCTCTTTCGCATTCCGACCCACCACGACAAGCGGCCAACAGCTAACTTAATGGCATTATACTCCAACCTACGTGAGCTATTGATAATCTGATAACAATATTTTTTCTAACTCCTTTGTCGTTCTCATCTTCTTATCATTAGTCAACATCATTTCGCACTTGCTTTCAAGCGCAGTTGCTACGTGTATAGCGTCTGGTATTTTCATGGCGGTAGTCCCTGCCAGGAACGCCGCTTGTACAAAGATGTCTCGACTTGGTGCAACAGGATCAAAGACACCACTTTCTTCAAGGAAAGAACGATAGATGGTTATTCCTTCCGCCGATTCAATCTTGAAAGGCTGAATAAGTGATTCGCAGAGAGTTAGCTCACTTGTTACGGCCTCACAGTCATTTATTGAAAGCAGATCTTGAAGCTCATTAATAACAGATTGGGAATCGATGAACCCTTCGACCAAATAGATTACGATGTTGGTATCGAAATATACCCGCCTACTGCTTAGTCGTTCTGTCAATCCCATGTATCACGTTCCTTACGGATAAAATCATCTACTTCTTGGGCTGTTTTAAAGATACCTGGAGCAGCACCTATCCACTTTGACAAATCCCGTCTTTTTTCTGATGTTTTTGGGTAATCTTGCTTTGATCGTTCCAAATCCGCAGTTTTAAGTTCGTTCGCATCCAACTCCTCAAGGGCTTCAAGGATCTTGGCTTTTGCTTCCTGTTCAGAGTGAACATTGCCCATTTCCACCTGTTCCTTAATGAAGCTCCGAAGAGGACTCGCTAGTGTTGTTGTCATATATTTTTCCTTCAATAAAGATGGAATGTTTCAAGCTCCTTCTTTATAGCTCCGTCTACACACCATATGCTTTTCTTCGGCTGCACATGAATAGGGTATGACATCGTTATCCACGAAGATCCCGCCTGTGTGTAAGGCGACTACTCGAACCGATTTGAATACTGCCCCATAATCGATTTCAATCGAGTCGGGTACTGAGCCCTCCCACGCCTGTTCACATTGCTTTTTACCGCGTCTGCATTCGTAGCCGAGACTACTCTCGTCACGGAGGCGTAGCCTGATTCCCGCTATATCTTTTGTCTCATCAAGAGACCAATCAAAGGTAATCGTTACAAGGAACAAATCTCTGGGCATACGTTGATCACCGAGGCCTGCTAACAAACCTCCGAGCGAACCTACGAGCGTACGTTGATCACCGAGACCTGCTTTCTGCCTTAGCTCAGCAAGTTCGGTATCTTTCAAGTCTAAAGAAGCTTGCAGAGTCTCTACCTCGGCTTCGAGCTTTTGCGTATCGGCGTCACCCTTGCTAATGAGGGCTTGTAGTTCCTTTTCTTTTCTCTCTAACTCTTGTTTGGCTTTAGACAGTTCTTCTTGGCTGCCTGCAAGCTTATCAAGGCGTTCCACTTCTTTAGTGGCCCACGCTTTAGCATCTGGGTCATCCAAAGTGGCTGCAAGATATCGTAGCGCAAAAACACGTTCAGTTCCCTGCCGAGCGAGTATGTTATTCACTATCTCGAATTCTTGATCTTGTTTTGACTCGGTATTTTTAAGCTTAAGGGCTCTAGTATTCTCTTTGGCGATCTCAATGTCCTGCTGCTTTGCCAGATAGTTCCCAATAATCTCAGGTACCGTGAGAAAGACACTAATTAGTCCTACGATTGCTGTGATCCAAGCCGGTTTTTTCCATATCGCTTCATCGGATGCGTTCATTTTTCGGCTGTCTCTAAGTCTTGGGTGGGTAAGAGATCAGAATTGTTCGTATCAAAAGGAAGGAATTTCTTGTTTCGATCTCCTTTTTGACCCCCTCTCCCTAGATCCCTCGCCCGCTCGGGACAGGCTCCCTCTCCCGGTGAAGGTGTCACAAAAGCCCCTCTCCCGCCGGGAGAGGGGTTGGGAAGAGGGGGTCAAAGGGCGAAGGTCGGTGCCTTTTGCGACACCCCCGGTGGGAGAGGGGCCTTTGGGGCCAGTGAAAATATTCGTGTGCATTCGTGGTTCCCGTTCCCGGCTTTTGGGCGCATCCATACCAGCGGGCCACCCACCATTCGAATACCCGGCTCTCAGTACCCCGCCAGCAGGGTAACGGCTTGGTCGTTGTCTTTGTGTTTTGCGATGTCCGTAGCGGTACGGCCTTGATTGTCTTTCAGGGCCGGGTCCGCCTTGTATGCCATCAGGATTTCGATGAGTGCGTTGTGATCGGTCGTGACGGCCTCCATCAGGGCGGTGATTCCGTCCGTGTCCTGCTGGTTCGGGTCAGCGCCGTCGGCAAGGAGTTGTTCGGCGACCTTCGCATGGCCTTGGCCAGCGGCCCAAATAAGGGCGGTGGCGCCGAGCTTATCTTTTGCATCGACGTCGGCGCCATGGCGGATGAGGGATGCGACGACTTCGCGCTGGCCTGCTCCGGCGGCGATGGTCAGCGCCGTGGCGCCCTCCTTGTCCTTGGCCTCCCGGTCGGCGTGGACGGCGAGCAGCTGCTCGACGACCTTGGGGCGCCCCTTTTCCGCGGCATGCATCATTGCCGTCCGTCCCTCTTTGTCCCTTGTCTCAGGATCCGCCCCCCGATGCAGGAGTTGGTCGACGATGTTCGTAAAACCGTAGCGAGCGGCGATGGTCAGGGCGTCCCAGCCCGCGCGGGTGCGGTCATGCAGATTGGCGCCACGCTCGATCAGGAGGGCGGTGATGCCGCTGTGGCCGTTCTCGGCGGCGAAGGTCAGCGCCGTGCAGTTGGCAACCGTGCGCGCGTTGACGTCGGCGCCCCGGGCCAGGAGCAGGACAACCGTTTCCAAGTTGTCGTTCTCGACCGCCATCATGAGGGCGGTCTTATTGAACTTGTTGGCTGCATTCACGTCGGCACCGGCATCCAAGAGTTTCTCGACGGCTTCGTCATCGCCGATGGCGGCAGCCAGCCGCAGCTCCTTGTCCAAGTCGGCGTCCTGCGACCAGGCCAGGGAGCCGATCAGGAGGGTGAGCAGGTATAAAACGAGGGAGATGGGTTTGGCTCTCATAGGGCAACGCCTCGTGCGGTCGGCTCGGGGAGAGGGGTCATGTGGCGTCCGAGTCCGGTGCATCCCCGATCGTCTCGGGTGCGTCCGGTTCCTCGTGGGCAACGCCCTTGTGGCAATCGATACAGGTCTGTCCCTTGTCTTCGGCATTTCCGTGCTTGCTGCGCGCGCTGCGATCCTGCTCCGTGAGGTCCATGCTCCGGAAGTCGTGACAGGAACGGCACTCCCGGGAGTCCGTTACCTTCATCTTGGCCCAGACCCGGCTCGCCATCTCCCAACGGCGGGCCTCGTACTTCTCCGGGGTGTCGATGGTCCCCATGAGCTCGTGATAGACGTCTTTGGCCGCGATGAGCTTGGCGAGCAGTTTGGGGAAGAAGGGTTCCGGGACATGGCAGCTGGCACAGGTGGCCCCGACGCCCGAGGCGTTCTTGTAGTGGGCGCTCTCCTGAAGCTCTCTGAAAGGGATCTGCATGGTGTGGCAGCTGGTGCAGAATTCCTCTTGGTTGGTGAAGGCGAGGCCGCTATTGAACAGGCCGGCGAAGACGCTGCCAGCCAGGAACACGATGCCGAGGATGACGAAGGTTCGCTTACGGGAAGGGCCCTTGGACATGACCGTGTGTCCTCCGCTGCCGGTGTTTGCCGTCGGGAGTGATTCAAACCGAAAAGCCATCAATCCGCACTCCAAAACGTCCGATCGCGTCCTGCCATGATCGTTAGCAGTCCAGAATCCATAACGAGCCGAATTTTCGAGCAGTCAACGAGCAGGAATCGCACGTGCTTCTTTGACATGGATGTTTCCTTCTTCCCAAACGACTCTATAGTTATCCGTAACACATACTGTGAAGTGTTCAGGAAACCAGCCTGTCAGGATGGATTCATCGGCGTCTTCGATTCTGGGTGTAATCAAGTAGATTCCATATAGACCTGTCTGCGCACTATTTTTCACGGTAGGACAATTTAAATCTAACCTATAAGGACCGGTGACCTGGTCCGATGAAAGAATATATATGGTCGATTCCGTGATTGAATGTCCCATGGATTGGCAGCACCTCGCGAAGTCTTGGTTTACGTGGAACGGCCAGCATGAAAACAACATATAGTATTTGTTGTTACGATAGACTATTTGAATTCTTTCGATTTCTCCGAGCGCTTGCTGGTTTTTTCCATCAAGTTTGACTGTCATGTCCACGGCAGGAGGCAGAAGTTCGTAGGGTCCCATGATATTCTCTGCAACTGCTACAGCCACCGTCGGCGGAACTCCCCATCGTTTTGCACCCGCACAAATGAAGAGATAATACCTGCCGGATGGAGGGTCTTGGAAAATGAAAGGATCCCGCCAAGCGAACACCATTTCATTGGTAACGGGATGTGTGCGCTTTGTCCCATACCATGCAGGATCGGGTTCCAAGCGGAACTTCAGCGATTTAGAGAACTCGTAGCCGTTTTTTGAGGTCGTAAGATATAGCCGTTGATCCAGTATTTCCTTAGGAACAATGTCGAATGTATAGGAACCAAAGAAGTAAATTGTTTTATCTACTGCAAGTGCACTGCCTGCGCATAGTCTCTGTTGGTTATTCCAAGGCTGAACAATCGGACCCAAATCTTCCCATGATTCCAAGGTTTTGGAACGGAATCCATGGATATAGTTATCTCGTGAAAAAAATGTGCCTTGTGCAAAGAACGTGCCTTGCGGGCTGTCCCTTTTATGCGCCAATAGATACAGATACCAGGTATTTTGGTAATCTACCTGTCAAGTCCCGCCAGATTATAGACACGTTTTTTGAACAGATTGGGTTGTTTTTGGTACCAGCTTTTCATGGTCTG
>NZ_FLUY01001262.1 GCF_900092655.1 Candidatus Thiosymbion oneisti | reverse complement strand
AACACCTCCGCCAGAGGCTTACTCGATTTCTATCGGCGCCGACGCAAGCTCTGCTACTGAGGCCGTTGACACTAACTGTCAAGTCCCGCCAGATTATAGACACGTTTTTTGAACAGATTGGGTTGTTTTTGGTACCAGCTTTTCATGGTCTG
>NZ_FLUY01001257.1 GCF_900092655.1 Candidatus Thiosymbion oneisti | reverse complement strand
CGACACGCATTCTCCAGGGCCTCGGCGGCCGCCCGGACGGATTCGGCGCATAAGGCGGCGGCGGACCCTTTGAGCTTGTGCGCCTGCGCGTCCAAAGCAGCCGTATCGCCCGCACTCAGGGCCTGGCGCAGGATGGCCGGGATGTCTCGACATTCGGCCTGGAAGACCGCGAAGAACTCCGCCATTTTCGCCGGCGACACCCCGAGCCTGGCGGCGGCGGGGCCGAGGTCGAACGCGGGTGGCGGCGGGTGGTCCGCGGGTGACGGGGGCGCGTCGGGCGCGGGCTGGGGCGTCCGGTCCAACAGCCTGCCGATGATCGCCAGCAGCCCCTCGATGGGGTCGGTCTTGAGCCGATAGGCATCCACCCCGGCCGCCTTGGCGGCGTCCGCTTCCTCTTCGGCACCGCTAAAGGCGATAATCGGCAGCCGGCGCAGCCGAGCGTCGGGGCTGGTGCGGACCCGGCGGGTCAGCGCCAGGCCGTCCAGCACCGGCATCCGGAGGTCGGTAATGAGCAGGGCATACGCCTGCGCCTGCAGCAGATCCCAGGCCTCGGCCCCGTCGACGGCCTTGTCCACCGCCAGGCCGGCGTTGGTCAGACTGAGTGCCAGCAGGTCGCGGTTGAGGGCCGAGTCGTCCACCAGCAACACCGGCAACCCACCGGTGTCGGCAACGCCGGCCCCCGGATTCGGACCGGCCTCCAGGACCGGGCGCAGGGCGCGGATCAGCTCGGCCTGGCTGCAGGGCTTGGCGACCAGCTCCCGCATCCCGACCTTTTCCGTCTTGCCGCGGGCGATGTAGGGCGGCTCGGCGGTGTGGGCGACGATGGGGATGGCCGCCGCGTCGGTGCCTGTTTCCCCCCGGGCCTCGCCCCAGCGCAGGCGCTCGGCGGCCTCGTAGCCGTTCATGACCGGCATGTTGAGATCCATGAGGATCAGGTCATAGGGGTTGGTGCGCGCCAGCTCGATGGCCTGGCGACCGTCCGCTGCCTCGTCGATCACCACCTCCAAGGGCGCCAGGTGTTGTTGCACCGCCGCGCGGTGGAGGGACTCGTCATCGACCACCAGCAGGCGCTTACCCTGGAACGCAGGCCGGGCCGCGGCGATGATCCGGGCCTGGTCGGCGGCCAGGTCCTGCTCCGCCACCGCCGGAAAGCTGAGGGTGAACTCGGTGTATTCCCCCAGGACCGAATCGCAGGTGATATCGCCGCCGAAGGCCCGCATCACCCGTTTGCAGTAGGCGAGCCCGAGGCCGGTCCCACCCTGCTTGCCGGCGGTAAAGAAACCGTCGAAGAGCCGCGCCAGGTCCGGTTTGGGGATGCCGGGGCCGGTGTCGCGAAAGTACACCCGGTTATGCGCGTCCCCGCATGCCAGCCGGATCCGGATCTCGCCCTCGCCGCGGTGTCTGAAATAATAGAGGGCGTTCTTCATCAGGTTGAAGAGGACGAAGATATACAGGGTCTCGTCGATGCGGAAGCTGAAATCCTCCCGCACCTCCAAATGGACCCGCCCGCGTTCGCCCGCGGAGTCATAGCCATACTCGTCGAGCGCCTTGTGGGTGGTGCGGGCAGCCGAGAGATAGACGAAGCGCTCGGAATCGATCGGCCGCTCCCGGATCTCGTCCAGGATCATATCGATGATCTGGATCCCGCGTTTGACCGCCATCTGGCCGTGACCAACCCCCTGATAGATGCGTTCGAGGGACGTCTCATCCAGGGCCGCGGTCGGTCG
>NZ_FLUY01001538.1 GCF_900092655.1 Candidatus Thiosymbion oneisti | reverse complement strand
GAAGGGTACCACCGGACGTTTTGGAGTGCGGCGGCAACCTCACCCCGATGCTTACCGGAACCTACAGCGCTAGGCATAAGCAGGAGGTCGGCCAAGTGGCACGAGCCTGCCGCCGCTTTGGATTTGGCGATGTATCCGTTTCCAGCAAAGGTATTGCGGCCAGGGGAAAGCGCCGTCGCCGCGGCGCGGGTGGAACCTA
>NZ_FLUY01001253.1 GCF_900092655.1 Candidatus Thiosymbion oneisti | reverse complement strand
TGGGCTTCACTACGCTTCTCGTCACTCTTCGCGGTTACCTCCTCTCAGGTAACAAGTACATGCCCATGTCGGGCACAAGAAGGTGGGCCGCGCCCACCAATAGGGTTGCGCCCACCAATAGGGCTATGCCCACCAAATACCATGCCTACTGCCTGAGAAGGCGTTGTGTTGCGTTACGCCGCGTTCGACGCCGTGCCCCTCACCCGGCTCCCACGTTGGAGAGACTATGAAAGAATTCGTTTCCCCCGGAAGTGGTGGGGTGAGGCTGTCATATTCCACGCTAACTCCTATACCATGTGGGAGGAAGAGAAAGATTTTCTGCCAAATTCTGCGAAATTATGTCCTCCTGTCCCTTCATGTCTGAAAATCCAGGAATACTTTCACAGTCTCTGGAGCGTGGGGGCCAAAGGAATAACTGCAACACCCCACAGGTTTGCATAGCGGACGACAGAAACTTGTCATTCCGAGCGTAGCGAGGAATCTTAGGATCCCTCGCTCTGCTCGGGACAAGGATCCCTCGCTACGCTCGGGATGACAGCTCCCTATGGTCTCCGGCTCCCACACTCCAGCCTGGAAACGAGCCTGGAACGTGGGAGCCAGAGGTTATCGGGCAGGTCGTCGGCGATTAAGGGGTATCGCCGGTACGCGGAGAGGCAGCCGGTTCGTAACCGACCTGGACCAGCATATACTCGATAGCGGCCTTGAGGTCGTCGTCGGAGCAATCCGCGCAGGTGCCGCGGGGGGGCATGGCCCCCTTGCCGGCAATCGAGGTCTCCAGGAGCCGGTCGCTACCTTGGGCCATACGCAGTTGCCAAGCGGCCTGGTCGCCGAGCTTGGGCGCATTGGCTACGCCGGTACCGTGGCAAGCGACGCAGGCCTTATTGTAGACGGCCATGCCGGTGGGATCTGCATCCACAGCCGGAGCGATGGCGTCGCCGGGGATCTGCGCCGGCGGATCTGGATCACGATCGTTGGAGAACCATCCCCCGATCAGGGCATAGCTGATCGCGGCCAGGACCGCGATCCCGATCAGGCCCCACAGCCCGGTCTTAGACCCCCGCTTCCGGTACCCGCTCACTCCTTATTCCCGAAACAAAACCCTGGTAGTGGTTAATATTTAAATGATTTGTTGGGCACGCCGCCGCCCAAAGATGCGGTTCGCTGCCTACCTGCCCCGTCTCTGGGGAGGGTGTCGCAAAAGCCCCTCTCCCGTCGGGAGAAGGGTTGGGGAGAGGGGGTCAAAGGGCGGCGAAGATCGGTGCCTTTTGCGACACTCTCCTGGGGCGGTAGGCAGGCGCTCACCACATCCTACCGGCTTTGCCCAACCTACGAGTTTCGCCCCTCTCCCGCCGGGAGAGAGCCTGTCTACGCTGACCACTTAAGAATTTACCACTACCCGGACAGCCATGTCAGGCGTAGACGGATCCCGGAAGAGTCGGTATCCTAGCTTTCGGAT
The DNA here is from genome assembly GCF_900092655.1 of Candidatus Thiosymbion oneisti. Lineage (GTDB taxonomy): Bacteria > Pseudomonadota > Gammaproteobacteria > Chromatiales > Chromatiaceae > Thiosymbion > Thiosymbion oneisti. The sequence continues at coordinate 282 of NZ_FLUY01001253.1, read as the reverse complement.
CCCAATGGATACCGAACGCCGTTCGGGATCCGATCTTCCCCTCGTTTCGCGCCCGTAGCTCAGCCGGATAGAGCGCTGCCCTCCGGAGGCAGAGGTCAGAGGTTCGAATCCTCTCGGGCGCGCCATCTCTCAGCCACTCACGCGCAGCCGCTGGCCGGGACGGATATTGGTGTCGCCCGGTCCCATCCGGTTGAGACGCCGCAGCTCGGCAACGGACATCTTGTAGTATGTGGACACCCCATAGAGGGTCTCGTTCGGTTTGACCACATGCACCTTCAGGGC
>NZ_FLUY01000893.1 GCF_900092655.1 Candidatus Thiosymbion oneisti | reverse complement strand
CGGCGGTGGGATTTTTGCCGATGGCAAGTCCCCCGAACAGCTGCTCGAACCGATCCGCCTGGTTGAGATCGTAGTAGCTCTCCAGCATGGACAACAGCAGACTCTTACCGAACCGGCGCGGGCGCAGGAAGAGCAGCTGCTTGCCGGCGTCTTCCAACAGCGGAATCCGATCCGTGCGATCCACGTAATAGTATTTTTCTGTGATAAGCGCATCAAAGTCGCTGATGCCGTAGGGGAATTTCATTGTGTGACCCATAAAATGACAGATAATGCCCGCCGGGCTGCGTGGGGAAGGGTACCGCCGATCCCCGGCAGCTGCCGATGATAGCGCAGGTCGTTCGGGTCCGACCAGACCGCCCCGTGCTGTCGGTATACGCCGGGGCAAGCGGTCTGCACAGCGGTGATCCATCCCCCCAATGTGGGGGGTTGCCCCGGCCATGGTCCCTCCACATTCCTGTATAGGTCGTGTTTCGGCAGCGCTGATTATCGGGTGGCCGGATCGGGAGGAGCCTGCATCATCTCCGCGCCTCGTCACCATCCTGCGGGACAGCGCGGAAACGGGAGGAAGATTCGGGTGTCATGGTGTCATCGATAGTGACGATGAGCCCATCCGGATCGCCGAAGATACGCTTCTCCTCTCCAGGCAACCTCGGCGCGGCGGAACCTCCGGCCAAATGCACGAGAATCGTCTGTCCCGGAATCGCATCGGGATCCTCCATGGCCCGGATATCGATCGTCGCCGGGGATCGATAACTCAGATACGCCAACTGCGCGGCAATCTCCCGGGCGGCCTGCCGAGTGGCGTCGGATGCGTCAGGGCCGTACCGAATCACATGATCGGCGACGGGGGCCTGAGACAAGCGTTTCCGCACCTCCGGCTCCAATGTCACCGGTTTAAAACCATACTGCGCCAGACTGGCCTGGAGGGCCTCGGAGAGCGCCTCGTCGGGCCCATCGGTGATGACGGCAACCGGTTGCCCCTGGTTGGCGGCGATCTGGCGCGCCAGTGCCCAGTCCTCCACCAGGCCGCGTAGTTGGTCCTGCCACAGACCGGTGGCGATCAACCAAAACAGCAACACACCGGCAAATGCCTTGAGCAGCGAGCCCAAAAACCTCGGCCATTGACCACCCGGCAACCGGCGACCGATCCAGCGCGGTAAGGTGAAATCCCAGAGCCCGAGCCGCCCGCCCAGGATCAGATTGGCGAAAACGGCGTCCTTGATCCGGCTGTGGTCGGGTGCCTGCCCGATGAGCCCGGCCAGGTAATCCCGCCAGCCGCCTTCATGCCGGGGAGGTCTCTCGGCGACCCGGAATGGCAACCGGATCGCGGCACCATCCGTGGCTGTGGCTCGCAGCCGTAGCAGAATGCGGAACTCCCCGCGTATGGTCCGCCGTTCCCGGCGCGTCAGCCGGCGCAGCAGATAGATGCGAAACCACTCCGGCAACCAGCCGATCCGGCACCAGCTGAGCTGCGCCAGTCTCAACAGACGCCGCTCGCGCCGCTCGGGCGTATCGTCCGGGAACAGGCGACTGTCCAGCACTTGGGTCAACCCCCAGTGCAGGACCGGATACACCGCCATGGCGCCCAACAGCAAGTAGCCGTCCGGCCCCAGATACCCACGTAACGCGGCCAGGTCCGCCTTGAATCGGCTTGATTGCGGCCGGCGTCGCCAGAGGGGCATGTGGGGGTCCTGGAAGGGGACGGGTGGCAGGGGCGAATGCCGTTGGGTCGCGGTGGGCTGGGAGAGGTCCGCAAGCCAGACGCCGATGGCCCGCAGGCCGGCCTCGGTCAGGGGCTCGGCGTGGAACCCCGCCGCCGCCAGCACCCCGACCCAGGTCGGGTGGGGATCGCGGGTACTCAGCAGCCCCCGTTGCGGCCAGCGGGTCAGGGCGTCGGCCTCGGCAATCAGATGGGTCCCCAGGTTGGTCAACAACGCCTGGGGATCGCCGATCAGCAGCAGGCGGGCCTGGGGATGCCGATAGGCGAGCCCCGCCACCCCGTCCGGCACCACCTGGAAGTCCTCATCGACGAAACCGCTGGGTGCCCCCTGATAGGTATAGACAAAGACCTCATGGCCATACCGGCGCAAACGCTCGGCCACCAGCCGCCCCAGCCCCTCCGCCAGATCCTGAGGCCCCCTGGTATCCACCAGCACCAGGAGCTCCGGGATAAAACGCCGACTGCGCCGGACGGGACGGAAAAACCCCGCCCCCCGGATCGAAGCGGCGACCGTAGCCGCCACATCCAGAGCGCGACCGGGGACCTCGATGGAACGATGCAGTCGGTGCAGGGCCTCCCGGACCGAAGGGGTCGCGAACAAGGGCTGGTCATCCCGGTGAATCGACAAGGATTCCAGCGGGTCCTCCCGACCGGAATCCTCGGCGCGGCGCAAGACATAACGCCGCCTCGACCAGACCCACACCAGCCAGGCCAAGGCGATGGGAAGCCCCAGCCAGGGCAGGAACCTGCCCAGGGTATCCAGACGCCTGGCGTCTTCCGGGCCGAGGGAAGGTCCCTCCGGCAAAGTACGGAGCGGAGGCGATACCGGCTTTGGCTCCAGTCCCTCACGGGGGCGCAAGGTCTCGGATGCCGGCTCTGAAACCCGCAGCGGCGATATGGGTCGGTCAATCTGCGACGGCCGCGGCCCCTCGGTCGATTCCTCCCAGCACCCCCACAGCCAGCAACCGACCGCCAGAAATATCAGCAGGAATGAGACGGCGAGTGCCGCCAAAAACCGGCGGCGGAAAGGGTTCGGCGGGGGCCTATCGAATCCCGACAGCTGCGATGTGACCGGCTCCGCGTAGGGAGAAGCGACCGGTTCGGCCGCCGGCAGATCGGCCTTCTGGCCCTCCGTCACCCAGGCCTCGAAACAAGCGTCGAAGGTCTTGGAATCCTCGGGGCCGCGGCAAAACAAGGGCCGCACGAACTTGCGTAACGCCCGGACCTCCTGGGGCAGCCGGCCTTCCTGATAAAAGCGAAACAGCAGGTCCTGGAGATTCAACCAGCGGTCGGGGCCGATGCGGAACCCCGCCGCCGCCAGCCGATTTTGCAGCCCAGGCAGCCGTGCCACCCAGGGGGACAAGGGATGCCGGTGCGGAGGTTCGGGACACGGCCTCATGGGGGTATGTCCGGGCGATTGCCGGCTACAGCAAGGGTCGGGGCGCAATCATTGCCGCTGCCAGTCCGCGATCATCCGGTCCGCCTGCTCCTGATCGTCCTTCTGCTTCAAAAGCAGGCACCGCACGCTCAAAGAAAGCAGGACGGGGGCCAGCTCCCTCAGCCCCCGTCCCGGTGTAGTGACCTGACGCAACAGATAATCCAACCAGTTCAGAAGCTCGGCCAGGGACGGCGCGCGATCCGGCCGGGAATCCCGGCGGATGAACTTGAACAGGGAAATAGCGTCATGGACCAGGCCATCATGTCGCCCCTGATACCGATGCTCCTCCCGGTAGCGGTCATAAAACCGCCGTTCCACGATCCGCTCCACCGTAACCGGCCTGTCCGCCGGTTTCGCCTCGCCATCCTTGGCATCATCGTCGAAGGGCGGAAAGGGCACATGGAAATAGATGCAGCGGCGCAGAAAGGCCTCGGGCAAGGCCCGCTCGGAATTGCTGGTGATGATGACCAGGGGCTCCAGGCGGACCTCCCCGTTCGCCGCGCCGGATTTCGGCAAGGCGATACGCACCTCCCGCTGCCGGGCGACCTCCAGCTCCGGGATATGGAACCCACCCTCCTCGATCTCGGCCAGGAGATCGTTGGGCACATCCCGCGGGGCCTTATCGATCTCATCGATCAGCACCACCGAACGGCGGGGGGATCCGGCATAGTCCGGCAACTGCTCCTCGATCTGGGTCTCGTCGAGCCCCAGCACCTCCCGGGCCAGATCGCCACCCCGGGCATAGAGCAGGGCCTTGCCCAGGGCCCCCAGATACAGAAAGCGCGATGCCAGTTGCCGCTCGTCGGTATTCCGGTCACGAGAGGCGTTATAGCGACCGACGAGGTCATAGCGATAGAAAAGCTCCTGGGCCTGGGTATCGGACTTGACGACGAACCGCAGCGGCTCGCCCATCCCCATCTCCCAGGCGACACTATCGGCGAGGCGCGACTTCCCCGAGCCGGGCTCCCCCGTGAGCAACAAAGGCATCCCCAGGGTAGCCGCCACATCCACCGCCGCGGCGAGATCCGGAGAGGCGAGATAACCGGCGGGGTCCTGGATCGCCTCCTTATAGACCTCCGGGAAATTCCGCCAGGCCTCCTGCGCCTGTCGATGGCCTTTACCCTGGTAACGGGCGGCCTGAGTCGTATCGGACATAAGCGGTACCTGAAGTCGGGAATAGAATAAGGCTTCATGGGACCTTGCAATGAACATTCAAAACAGGATCACCACCTATCGAACACCAGCCTCATTTGATGCGTGCCGCGATCAAGACCTCTATGAGTGGCCCTTGCAGCTCCTCGTAATACCACCGCTTGCGGGCCGGAAATCTCCCGTTGCAAGCGACTTTCAAGGTATGCGGATCGAGTCCTCGGCACAGGCCCTCCAACCTGCGAATCCAATCCGTCAGATCACGCTTGTCCACCCTGGTCGGCCTCGCCAATAACTCGATACCCTGCCCGGCGAGCTTCTTACGGCGTCTGTTTCTTCTCCATGCCGCGATGCCGAGCAGCCGAGAGGCCGTGCTCTCGAAACAGAACAACACAATCAGGGTCCGCCCCGCAGCGATGGACAGGCCATCGACCAGGCTTCGGGCACTGGCCAAGATACCGACCAACGCCTTATCCCCTATCCGATCATCCAGCGGTGCATAAATGACCTTACGTCCGTTCCCGCGCTGGTCCCCGCGGTTATTGACCCACCGCGCCACCTCCTTGCACATCGCGGCGCACCCCCCACTCCTGACCATTTGAGAACACAATTGGCGCTCGAAGTCGTCCTGCGACCTCAGAACGCCGTTCAACCTTTTTACATTCCTCGCCAACAGATTATCGACATTACTCCGGCAATCCAGGCCCTCATAATTATTGAGCTTGTTGCGGACCGCCAGATGATCGGGCAAGACATCCAGCCAGTCCCTATCCCGGCCCTCGATAAAAAAGACACCACGGTCCTTGGACTCCTCATCCTTCCGTTCATCATGGAAAAAATACCGATCGACCGCCTCGCATTGGGCCGTATAGTCGACAATACGACATAACACCCTCTCAAAAGCATTCAAGACTCCAATCTCCCGTTCCTTGCCAGATATTCTTACTAATATTCCCGTTAGTTTTTCAACGTATTTGAGAATAAATTTTATTATTGGAATGACCAGCAAGGAAACAGTAGTTACTATGGCAATAACGGCATTCGGATCAGCAAAATCCCAATTGCCGATAAGGGGAATAGTTTTAAAAAACTCAGTCACTTTTGCATCTCACACAACAGGCGATTGGCATCCAGGCCCATCCAGGCGGACCCCTAGGCCGTACCAGGGGCAAATTTACTACGGATACGGAAACATGCCTACAACCCAGGGCCTTGCCGGCCGCGAATGGTCCGCACCGCGGACCCTGCGATTGGGACCGCCGGCATCTTGCCGGCTCCTCGGGCACGGACCCTCGCTCGTTCCCAGGCTCCAGCGGGTATCTGCGCGCAGCCGTACTAGTCAGAGCCTCAGGGGCCAGGAGACTCCGGCGTCTCTCGTTCCCACGCGCCGCGTGGGAACGCGGAAGCTCCGCGCCGCGGAGTGTCTCGGAAGCTCGTAGCCACCGACGCATGAGCCTTATGCGCTTAATTTTCAAGGTGATTTGGCTCAATTAAGAACGCCCCCTAGTCAGAGCCTCAGGGGCCAGGAGATTCCGGTGTCCGTTGCGATTCGGAACCTGGACCTGGAGGGCCGAAGACCCGACCATGAGGTTTCAAGACCCGAGGATGCACCGGAAAGCTGCATCAATGGGCCAAAGAGCCGTATCGCCGAGGTCCGGGACCCCGACAGAGCGGTTCCGAACCTCATGGTTGAGACTCGGAGTCTCGACAGCGCACCTAATAGGTTCGCCAATGCACCAAAAAGCTTCGGCCTTGAGGCTCAAAGTCTCGACAGAGAAGTTCCGAACCTCATCGTTGAGACTTTGAGCCTCAACGATGAACCTAATAGGTGCATCAATGCACCAAAAAGCTGCATCATTGAGGTTTAGAGTCTCAACGGAGAGGTTTCGAACCTCGAGGGTGAGACTCCGAGGTCCAGTGATGAACCTAATAGGTGCATCACTGGACCTCGGAGGCCCAAGAATGCGCCGAAAATGTACCAAGAAACGTAGGATGTGGTGAGCGCAGTTGCTCATTTCAGAATGGCACCACGAGGGGGCGCGAACCGCATCATCTGCTCGTTCCCACGCTCCAGAGACTGTGAAAGAATTCGCCGCTGGTAGTGGTGAGGGTAAACTAGTACCTAGTTTCGACCGATGTTGCTGGTTGCCACCCAATCCCCTATTTTCGACATAGATTGCAAGTTCATAGCCGTGATATAAGCGTGCTGGTAGACCCTGGTAGCATCGCTTAGGAGGTAC
>NZ_FLUY01001695.1 GCF_900092655.1 Candidatus Thiosymbion oneisti | reverse complement strand
CTTAGAGGCTGTCTAAAAACTAACCTATTGATTTTCTACTGGCATTGATATTCGGCTGGCTCCCCACGCTCCAGCGTGGGAGCAGATCCCGACGCTCCAGCGTCGATTAAGCGCCTCGG
>NZ_FLUY01000487.1 GCF_900092655.1 Candidatus Thiosymbion oneisti | reverse complement strand
CCATTAAGTTAAGCCTCAAAGCCCCTCTCCCGGCGGGAGGGTGTCGCAACAGCCCCGCTCCCGGTCTCTGGTTCCCACGCAGCGCCTGGGAACGATAAAACTAAGCCTGACTGATGACCATTTGGACCGGCAACTCGGCATTCAGGTTTTACCTGATAGCCGGAAGGGCCAACGAAATATCGGTAGTCCCGGGAGCCGACAGAATGTCGGCGGTCCCAGGGGCCGACAAGATGTCGGCGGTTCCGGGGACGCGAGTCCGGCTGGGACCGCCGTCTTTCAGACGGCTTACGGACCCCATCACCAGCTGTCGGCAACGCTCAGAGCA
>NZ_FLUY01001250.1 GCF_900092655.1 Candidatus Thiosymbion oneisti | reverse complement strand
ATCGTCCCTGATCCGGCTTTGCCCAACCTACGAGCCGGCAGGATGCCGGCGCTCCCGGCTTTGCCCAATCGACACGGTTGGTAGTAACTTGTTAATCAAAAAGAAATTTATACGCACCCGCCCTGAAAGATGCCACTCCGGTTGACCGATTCCGGCGTTTACATGTTAAATTGGCGGCTCGGCATACTCTGAAAAGGCCGAGCAGATCCAAACAGCAGCAAATCATCGGGAGCAAGCCATGAGCGACACCGCGGCCTTGAAGCAAGAGAAACAAGCCCTGATCGACAAGATGCTCGAGATGCAGAAGCAGTTCATCGCCTACGAGCACCAGCACGGCGTCACCGGTAAGGACTACTGGGCCTCCAGTGAAGGGCTCCTCGTCGACTATCGGCAGGAGTATATGGACATGGCGAATCGGGTAGTGGACCTCGCCCACGAGATCGTGGGCTCGTCGCGGGACTGATTCTCTCCCGGCAGTCCTGGCGTCCGATAGCTCGGGGTACGCGATCTGGCGTCCATCCGCCTGCTCGCCTGCTTGTGAGCCGGCCTGTGCCCTGGTATGGGCCTTTTTCGTCCCTGCGATACGGAGCTGCATATCGGTGTCGCCGAGTGAGTGGAGCCGATTGGCAGGCATGGTCATGGCGCCTGCCGGCGCACAAGGCCAAGCAAATCGGGTCGCAGAGCCATTGAAGAACCTCCATCCCTGGGACGTCACCCCCGCCCAGGCGCGGGCCATTCAGGAGCAGCTCCGCGAACGGCTGGTGAGACGGGACGACTTCGCGCCAGTCGAAACCGTCGCTGGCCTGGATATCGGATTCGAGGAAAAGGGGAAAATAACCCGGGCCGCGGTGGTGGTGTTGCGCTTGCCCGGGCTCGAGCTCCTGGAACGTGCCCTGGCACGCTGCCCTACCAGCTTCCCCTATATACCGGGGCTCTTATCCTTCCGCGAAATCCCGGCGGCCCTCGAAGCCCTCGCCAAGCTGCGGGTCACGCCGGACCTGCTCCTGTGTGATGGTCAGGGCTATGCCCACCCGCGCCGGTTCGGTCTGGCCTGCCACCTGGGACTGCTCACCGACCTGCCCAGCATCGGTGTGGCCAAATCACGGCTTATCGGGGAGCACGGGACCCTGGCCCTGGAAAAGGGGGCGCAGACCTGGCTGCGGCACGGCGGCGAGATAATCGGCGCCTTGCTCCGCACGCGCGCCAAGGTGCGGCCGGTCTATGTGTCCGTGGGGCATCGGATCGGCCTGGAGACGGCGCTGGACTATGTGCTGGCCTGCACCACCCGCTATCGCCTACCCGAACCCACACGCCAGGCCCACCGGCTGGCATCGGACGAGAAATAATGGTAACCAAAACCCCACAATAAACAGTTTTGTCCTTGACCGGCAGCTCCCGGAAGGCTCGGGGCACTTGAATAGGTGACATTGCGGTGTTGTTGATTCCGGCTATCGATCTCAAAGACGGGCGCTGTGTGCGTCTGCGCCAGGGCCGTATGGACGAGGAGACCGTCTTCTCCGACGATCCGGTGCGGATGGCCGGGCGCTGGGTCGATGCAGGTGCCCGCCGCCTGCATCTGGTGGACCTCAATGGCGCCTTCGCCGGGCAGCCGGTGAACGACGCTGCCATCCGGGCCATCGCCGCCCGTTATCCCGAGCTGCCTATCCAGGTCGGTGGCGGCATTCGTGACGAAGCCACCATCGCCGCCTATCTGAGTGCCGGTGTTGCCTATTGCATCATCGGCACTCAGGCGGTCAAGGAACCGGAGCTCGTGGCCCGCGCCTGCAAGACCTTCCCCGGCCACATCATCGTGGGTCTGGACGCCAGGGAGGGGCGGGTAGCCATCAAAGGCTGGGCGGAGCTTACCGAACATCCGGTAGCGGACCTTGCCCAGCGCTTCGAAGCGGACGGGGTATCCGCCATCGTCTACACGGACATCGGCAGGGACGGCATGATGACAGGTCCCAACGTGCAGGCCACGCGCGCCCTGGCAGAGGCCATCTCGATCCCCGTCATCGCCTCCGGCGGCATCACCGACCTGGACGATGTACGCACCCTGTGCACCGTGGCCGCCAGTGGTGTAACGGCCGCCATCACCGGCCGTGCCATCTACGAGGGGACCCTGGATTTCACCGCGGGGCAAGGCGTCGCCGATGAATGTGGACACAACGCACGGTAGGGTGGGCTGCGCCCACCAACGACCCATCCGCTTTAATGGGACCACAGAATCGTTCGAACCGCTTTTTTTCGTTTGCGCAATCTGCGGATAAAAGCTGTCTTTTCCCATTCTCACACATTCGCCGCCTGCCTGGCGATGACATAGGTCTTGGCCGAGAGCTCCAGGGAGCAGGTCCACTTGTAGGCCCGGTTCGGGGTCTCGCCCCAGGCATAGATCCCGTGGCTGCGGACCATGGCGATGGGATGATCGGCAAGGGCATTCGCCACGGCCTGCGGCGCCTGTTCCAGGTAGTCCGCGTGCTCTACTGAAAGCACCGGGACCCGCTCGAAATAGGACTGCCCCTCGAAATCCACCGGACGGAAGTCCTGACCGGCGAGGCTCATGGCCACCGAGTAGGGGCCGTAGCTGTGCAGCATCGCCCTTGCTTGGGGTTGTTTTCGATACACGTGCTGGTGCAGTGGCGCGTCCCGGGAGGCGCCTTCGGGACAGGGGCCGTCCATGGGACAGGCCACCAGGTCGTCGGGTTCCAAGGTATCCGCACAGGCCCCGGTCGGGGTGACCCAAAAGGTCTCGCCCGAGCGTACCGAGGCATTACCGGAATGCGAATCGTTGCAGCCGTATCGGCGCAGCCAACGATAATGACGTACCAGCTCTGTCCTTGCCTCCTCAGCGTCGGGGGGCCGGACCGCTATGTGAGCTTGCACGAAATCGGCGATCGCCTCGGGATCTTCCACTGGTAGCTGTGGGGGATGGTTCTCGCCGGGTAGATTAAGGTCCGTGGCTACGGCGATAATGTCCGGGTCTTCGGGATACAGCGGCGACTTACCCAGGGTCGTGCGGTGGACCTCGATCTTGGGGTAGGCCGCATGCTTGAATCCCTCCACCAGGATCAGGTCCAGCCGGTCCGCATCGAATCTGCGCAGCATCTTCGCCAGGGACGGGTCCTTGCCCCCATCCGCCTGCTCCGATTGCAACGCCCAGCGTTTATGGGAGGCCAGCAGAATCTGCTCCGCACCCGCCGCCCGGAGCTGGTAGCTGTCCTTGCCCGGCACGTCGAGCTCGAAGCTATGGTGGGCGTGTTTGAGATAACCGATCCGTAGCCCCCGGTCCTTGAGCACCGGCACCAGCTTTTGCAGCAGCCTGGTCTTGCCGCTGCCGCTCGGGGCGACGAATCCGATCACGGGTAGTCCGATCTTGTGCATGATGGGTCTTGCCCCAGGATAAGCGTGTATAACCAGGTGGTGTTGACATTTGGTCGAGTAGGTTGGGCAAAGGCGCGCACTGCCGAGCCAGCGATCGAGCCGACGACCTCTATCGTGCCGTGCCCAACATCTACATCTGTCATTCCCGGCTGTGGATCGATGGGCACGCTTCGCTTCATGCATTCTAATAGGCAGCCGCAGTGTAGAAACCTCCGCGGAATGACCGAAACCTTGAGATCAGTTTGATGGACGCTTGCTTTGCCCATCCTACGAGCTGGATGGCCTCCAAGCTGGGTTCAGGGACGAATCCGGCTTTCCCCGCCCCTTGACAACTGTCCCCTGCCCCCTCTCCGGTCAGTTGGTGGGCACAGCCCACCCTACGAGCCCGCGTAGGGCGGGAAAGCGCAGCGCATCCCGCCTTCAGCCTTTCCCCGCCCCCTGACAACTGTCCCCTGCCCTCTCTCCGGTCAGTTGGTGGGCACAGCCCACCCTACGAGTCCGCGTAGGGCGGGAAAGCGCCGCACATCCCACCTTCAGCCTTGTCGTGTGGAATAATAGGTTGAATTTTACTCCTTCGCTCCTGACGGAACCTGGGTTTCAGCAACTATGGCACAGTACATCTTCACCATGAGCCGGGTCGGCAAGGTAGTGCCGCCCAAGCGGGTCATCCTGCGCGACATCTCCCTGTCTTTTTTTCCGGGTGCCAAGATCGGGGTACTGGGACTCAACGGCGCGGGCAAATCCAGCCTGCTGCGCATCATGGCCGGAATCGACACCGAGATCGAGGGCGAGGCCCGGCCCCAACCCGGCATCAAGGTCGGCTATCTGCCCCAGGAACCCCAGCTCGACGAGACCAAGGACGTGCGCGGCAATCTGGAAGCGGCTCTCGGCCACATCAAATCGGCCCTGGAACGATTGGACGCCGTCTATGCCGCCTACGCGGATGCCGACGCGGACTTCGACGCCCTGGCCAAGGAGCAAGCGGAGCTCGAAGACCTGATCCAGGCCACCGATGGTCACAACCTGGAGCGGACCCTGGAGGTGGCCGCCGACGCCTTGCGACTGCCCCCCTGGGAGGCGGACGTGAGCAGACTCTCCGGGGGCGAGCGCCGGCGTGTGGCCCTGTGCCGGCTGCTGTTGGAAAAGCCCGACATGCTGCTGCTGGACGAGCCTACCAACCACCTGGACGCGGAGTCCGTGGCCTGGCTGGAGCGTTTTCTGCACGAGTATCCGGGCACCGTGGTGGCGGTGACCCACGACCGCTACTTCTTGGATAACGTAGCCGGCTGGATCCTGGAGCTGGATCGGGGTCACGGCATCCCCTGGGAGGGCAACTATTCCTCCTGGCTGGAGCAGAAGGAGCAACGCCTGGAGCTGGAGCAGAAGCAGGAGGCCGCGCGCATCCGCACCATGCGGCACGAGCTGGAATGGGTGCGCTCCAATCCCAAGGGTCGCCATGCCAAGAGCAAGGCGCGCCTGGCCCGCTTCGAGGAGCTACAGTCCACTGATTTTCAAAGCCGTAACGAGACCAACGCGCTCTATATCCCACCGGGTCCGCGCCTGGGTGACCTAGTGATCGAGGCCAAGGGGCTGCGTAAGGCCTACGCGGACCGCTTGCTCTATGAGGACCTGTCCTTCAATCTGCCCAAGGGCGGCATCGTCGGCATCATCGGACCCAATGGCGCCGGCAAGACCACCCTGTTTCGCATCCTCACCGGCCAAGCGCAACCGGACGCGGGCGAGCTGCGGATCGGCGATACGGTCCGGATCGCCTACGTGGACCAGAGCCGCGATGCCCTGGACGGTTCCAAGACCCTGTGGGAAGAAATATCCGACGGTGCGGACAACATCGTCGTCGGGCGGTACGAGATGCCCTCACGGGCCTACTGTAGCCGCTTCAACTTCAAGGGTACGGACCAGCAGCAGCGCGTCGATGACCTCTCCGGCGGCGAGCGCAACCGGGTGCACTTAGCAAAGCTGCTCAAAAGCGGCGGCAACCTGCTGCTGCTCGACGAGCCGACCAACGACCTGGACGTGGAGACGCTGCGGGCCCTCGAAGAAGCCTTGCTCGCCTTCCCTGGCTGCGCCCTTGTCATCAGCCATGACCGCTGGTTCCTGGATCGCATCGCTACCCATATTCTGGCCTTCGAGGGCGACTCCCAGGTGACCTGGTTCGAAGGCAACTACGCGGACTATGAGACAGATCGCCGCCGCCGACTGGGGGACGCGGCGGACCAGCCCCATCGCATCAGATACCGGCGGCTTTCCAGCTGACGCCGGTGCGTAGAAACGGCGGCTATCGAAGGATGTTCGGTTCCACGCGCTCCGGACCTCTCCATCGGGGTTCGGAACCTCACCGTCGAGGATCAGAACCTCAATGCCGAGGATCAGAACCTCACTGCCGAGGATCAGAACCTCACCGCCGAGGCTCGGAAGCTCACCGCCGAGGCTCAGAACCTCAACGTCGAGGCTCGGAAGCTCACCGTCGAGGTTCGGAAGCTCACCGTCGAGGATCAGAACCTCACCACCGAGGCTCAGAACCTCAACGCCGAGGATCAGAACCTCACCACCGAGGCTCAGAACCTCAACGCCGAGGCTCAGAACCTCAACGCCGAGGATCAGAACCTCGACGCCGAGGTTTGTAGGACATCAGTGAGCGTAGCGAACCGCGCCAAAGGATCTTCTTCAGGCGGCTGTGAGCTTCACCTTGTCGTAGATCTCGGCCAGGGCCAGGGTACAGCTTCTAAATCCCATGCCACAGCAACCGGAGAATCCCTTCCATCCCGGCGAATACCTACTCGAGGAGTTCCTCGAACCCGCAGCCATCAGCCAGGCGGAGTTCGCCCGCCGAATCGGTTGGACCGAAACGCGCCTGAACGAATTGATCCGCGGCAAACAGGGGGTGTCAGCCGAGGCCGCGTTGGATTTGGCTGATGCCTTGCATACGTCCACCCGCCTCTGGATGAACCTCCAGATAACCTGGGATTTGGACCAAGAGATCAAGCGGCGAAATGCGGCCTGACCGAACGTGAATCGCCTCGGTTACCGGCGTTTGCTCCGCTATGGAGGTGGACACCAGCCGCTCCATGATCTCTCTGGCACGCAACAATGACCCTATTTTAGAGCCTATGCAATCGTCCGGGACCCAACAGTTAGCCAAGTTCTTATCCGAATACTTCATGTAATATATCTGGACGCTGTCTTGCGATCTGAATAAGTGACGTAGCAGCTTTACTTGGTTTACGACGCCCTTGCTCCCAATCCTGGAGAGTGCGAACTGACACGCCTAATAGCTCCGCAAACTGAGATTGAGACAAGCCGGACTTCTGGCGAGCTTCGACTATAGGGAGCGGTTCGACAGTTTCAACATGACCTACATTTCCAGCCTTGATGTCACGAACGGCATTCAGCGTTTCTTGCCAAATATCACGCTCGGAATCCCGTTCAGTGAGTTCTTTTTCATTCATAACCATCGACAAGCTCCTCTTTCAATACCTTGAGGATATGGGCCGGAATGTTTTCTTGGTCTGACTTGGCTACGAAGCGCACGAATCGGCACGAATCCATTCGTGAGGATTCGCGTGATTCGTAGTTTTTTCTCTTACTTTGCTGATCGGTAACCCTTAACTCAATGCCATTAAGTTAAGTTTTGTAGGTCGGGTTAGGCGCGCCTTGCGATGCGGGCGTGGGCAACCGAGGTTGAAC
>NZ_FLUY01001247.1 GCF_900092655.1 Candidatus Thiosymbion oneisti | reverse complement strand
ATCTCGATGATGACCTGTTTGATCGCGCCGTCCTGGGTCTTTATCCGGGCGGAAAAATCCAGCCGATACACGGTGAAAAACCGATTTCCCAACGTCATCGAAATTTCCTGGGGAAGCAAATCCAGGGCAATGACCTCCTCCTCCAGGATGGTCGAGAGGATCGGGATAGCGAGCTCGTTATTCCGCAGCAGGTAGTTGAATACCACATCGTAGATCGGATTGGCAATTCGCATTGAGTTTCACCTCGATCTTCGGAAATCCGCCCTATCCGATCTCATCATCTGCGGATAAAAGATGGCTCTTTATGTGTCAAGTCCCGCCAGATTATAGACACGTTTTTTGAACAGATTGGGTTGTTTTTGGTACCAGCTTTTCATGGTCTG
>NZ_FLUY01001245.1 GCF_900092655.1 Candidatus Thiosymbion oneisti | reverse complement strand
AACTCTTCCTGCACCGCTATAATACGGAGCTATTGCCAGCTACTGGTTAAGCTGGCATTTAAAAATTAACCACCACCC
>NZ_FLUY01001764.1 GCF_900092655.1 Candidatus Thiosymbion oneisti | reverse complement strand
CCTATTGATTTTAAATCGGTAGGCTGGGGTGAGGAACGAACCCCAGCTTTGGTTATTGCTGGGTTTTGGCCATCCCTGGCCGCAACCCAGCCTACGGCCTGCGGTCCTTTTTTAGACAGCCTCTGAGGTTGCTTAGGGCCGTAGGATGCAGTGAGCGCCTGTCTGCGTGCAGGGACGCACCGGCAGGCAGCGGACCGCATCTTTGGACGCTGGGCGTGCCCGACTGGTTGGGCACGGGCCATTCATGGATGCGGTTTGCACCACCCGGCAGTGCCTTCCTGTAAAGATCTCCCGTGTTCACCGCATCCTACACCCTTCGCCCAACCGGCCCCACTCGCTTCCAGCAATCCTGAATTATTTGGCGCTGTTTGGGGGACCGGACGTGTTGGGTTACGGCGCGTTCAAGGGTGTTTGTGTCCTTCGGGATCGGACAGCGCGCCTAACCCAACCTACACCCAAAGCGAAGTCCGCGCGGGCAGGCTGCGCGAGGGGTAAGGTAGGTGTAGGTTGCGTTAAGACGTTTGGCACTGACCGGGCCCTAGATCAACGAGCCTTGGTGCGTCGAACGCAACCCGTCAAACCCTGTCCCGACGCAGGAGGGATCTTTCTTGTCCCAACGCAGGAGGGATCTTTTCCCTCAGACAACGCCAAATAATTCAGGATTGGTCTCTGCACCTTTGGGGTTAAAATCCCGATCCGCCACAGCGATGGTTGCGGGAAGCTTTATCGGCGCTCGCCCTGCGCTTACTCACCTTGAGCTTACTTGGGGGACGATTGACAATGGCATGGCAGGCGGCTTTCGGCATCGTAATCCTGCTCGGCCTGGCCTGGGCCTTCAGCGAGAACCGCGGTTCCGTGTCCTGGCGGCTGGTGGTATTCAGCATCCTGCTCCAGTTCGCCTGTGCCCTTTTGCTACTGCGATTGGAGCCGGTGGAGAACGCCTTCGAGGTCCTGAACCGGGCTGTGCTGGCGGTGCAAGCGGCGACCCGGGAAGGCACGGCGTTTGTATTCGGTTATCTGGGCGGCGGTGCTGCACCCTTTGAGGCCGCATACCCGGAACACGCCTTCATCCTCGCGTTTCAGGGCTTGCCCTTGATCCTGCTGGTCAGTGTACTCAGCGCCTTGCTGTTCCATTGGCGCGTGCTGCCGCTGATTGTGCGCGGCTTTGCCTGGATGCTGCGTAGGCTACTCAATGTGGGTGGTGCGGTCGGCGTATCGACGGCCGCCAACGTATTCGTCGGGATGATCGAGGCGCCTCTGTTGATCCGGCCCTACCTGCGGGACATGAGTCGTGCCGGGCTGTTCATGGTCATGACCGCAGGTATGGCGACCATTGCGGGCAACATGTTCGTGCTCTACGCGACCATTCTGGCCCCCGTGGTGCCGGATGCCGCCGGCAACCTCATGACGGCATCCCTGATCAGCGCTCCCGCCGCCATCGCGGTCGCCGCCCTCCTGGTGCCAGGCGTCGCTAACGGCAGGCCTGACGAGACAGCCGTCCTGACCGCAGACTACAACAGCAGTGTAGAGGCCGCCGTTAGCGCTACCTTTGACGGCGTGAAGCTGGTGGTCAGCGTCGCGGCGACCCTGGTGGTTGCGGTGGCGCTCGTGAGTCTGGTCAATCAGCTATGCGGTCTTTTGCCCGCGGTAGGCGGGGAGGCACTGAGTCTGCAGCGCCTGCTCGGATGGGCCATGGCCCCGGTTGCCTGGCTGCTCGGTGTCCCCTGGAGCGAAGCGAACCTGGCCGGGGAGCTGATGGGCACCAAGATCGTGCTCAACGAGCTGATCGCCTACCTGAATCTAGCGGCCCTGCCGGAGGATGGCCTGTCTTCCCACAGCCGCCTGATTCTGACTTATGCCCTGTGTGGCTTCGCCAACCTCGGGAGTCTGGGGATCCTCCTCGGCGGCCTCGGGGCCATGGTCCCGGAGCGGCGTAGGGACATCTTCGCGCTCGGCCCCAAATCGCTGCTTGCGGGCAACCTTGCCTGTTTTCTAACCGGGGCCGTGGTTGCCCTTGTTGGCTAAAATCCCATCGCCGCGGGTGGAGTTAGATGTTACAGCTGCGCGATCTCGGTCTGCGCCGTGGTTCCAAGTTGCTCTTTGCGGGCGCGGACGTGACCATCTATCCCGGCCGGAAGGTGGGAGTAGTGGGACCCAACGGCTGCGGCAAATCGAGCCTGTTCGCTCTGCTCCGCGGCGAGCTGCACCAGGACCAAGGCGAGCTCCTGGTTCCCCCGGACTGGGAGATCGCCCACGTGGCCCAGCAGACCCCGAGCGGCGAGTGGCCGGCCATCGAGCTCGTCCTCGACGGAGACCGGGAGCTGCGGGCGGTGCAGGCCCAGCTGACGATCGCCGAAGAGCAGGGGGATGGCCTGCGTCAGGCCCGGCTGCACGGGCGCCTGGAGGCGATCGACGGCTACGGTGCCGAGAGTCGTGCCGCCCGGCTGCTGCACGGGCTCGGCTTTACCCCCGGCGAGGAGCGGCGGCCGGTGGACAGCTACTCGGGGGGGTGGCGCATGCGCCTGTCCCTGGCCCGTACCCTCATGTGCCGTTCCGACCTGTTGCTGCTGGACGAGCCCACCAACCACCTGGACCTGGAGGCGGTGATCTGGCTCGAGTCCTGGCTCAAATCCTACCCGGGGACCCTGCTGCTCATCTCCCACGATCGGGACTTTCTCGATGCCATAACGGACGCTATCCTGCACATCGATCAGGGTCGGCTCCACAGCTACACCGGTAACTACAGCGCCTGCGAGCGCCGGCGTGCCGAGCGTTCGGCCCGACAGCAGGCGGCCTTCACCCGCCAACAACAAGAGATCGCCCGCATCCGGCGCTTCGTGGACCGTTTCCGCGCCAAAGCCACCAAGGCCCGCCAGGCCCAGAGCCGCCTCAAGGCCCTGGAACGCATGGAGCTGATCGCCCCGGCCCACCTGGAGACCCCGTTTCGATTCCGGCTGCGCGAGCCTCAGGGGCGGTTGCCCCACCCCTTGCTGGTGCTGGAAGCAGGCGCCGTCGGCTATGGGGAGCGGACGGTGCTCGCCGGACTCGACCTCAGCCTTGCGCCCGGCGAGCGCATCGGCCTGCTCGGACCCAACGGCGCCGGCAAGTCCACCCTGATCAAGCTGTTCGCCGGCGTACTGCCTTTGCATTCCGGCCGCTGCCTGCCGGCCCCGGGTCTGCGGGTGGGTTATTTCGCCCAACACCAGGTCGACCAGCTGCGGCCCGACGCCAGTCCCATGGAGCACCTCCGGCGCCTGGCCCCCGACCCTAGCGAGCAGGAATTGCGCGATTATTTGGGTGGATTCGCATTCGGCGGTGACCAGGCCACGGCCGCGACGGCATCCTTCTCCGGTGGGGAGAAGGCGCGGTTGGCACTGGCCTTGCTGATCTGGCAAGGACCCAACCTGCTACTGCTCGATGAACCGACGAACCACCTGGACCTGGGGATGCGGCATGCCTTGAGCCTGGCCCTGCAGGAGTTCGAAGGGGCACTGGTGCTGGTCTCCCATGATCGCCACCTGCTGCGAGTCACGAGTGACCAACTGCTACTGGTGGATGCGGGCACGGTGACCACCTTCGCCGGGGAGCTCGACGACTACCCCGCCTGGCTCGCCGGGCGGCAGGCATATCAGGACTCGCCTGCCGTCCAGGCGCCGTCCCAGGACGGCACCTCGCGCCAGGCCCAGCGACGGGCCAAGGCGGAACAGCGCCGTAACCTGCAGCCGCTACGGCGTCGCCTCGAAGCGCTGGAGACCCGCTTGGCCGATCTCGAGGCGCGCCGCGGTGAGCTGGAGCGAGAGCTGGCCTTACCCCTGCTCTACGAGCCGGCGGCCAAGCCCCGTCTGCTGTCACTTATGGCGCAGAAGCACCGTCTGGATGCCGATTTCGAGAAGACTGAGACCGCTTGGCTCGAAACCGGCGAGGCACTGGAAAGCCAAGGAGGAACCCCATGAACCTTGATCGTTCGCCAAGGTGAGCGCATATGGAGTGTTCTGCGATCGAACTCTCTATGGATTCCAGGTTGGTATATCCTATTATTGTCCAAGGCGTGGCCGTAGGGTGTGGTGAGCGCAGCGAACCATCTTGCGCAGCGAACCATCTTGCGCAGCGAACCGCACCAAAAAATCTTTGCGCCTTAACGGAAGAAAAGCGCCGTATTACACGCATCCACGCGGATCGATGCGCGCGCTTCGTCGTTTTCCCTCCAGAGCGGCGAGCACATCATTTCAACTTATATTGTGGGAATAATCACCTACAGTTCGATATGTGCCTCCTCCGAGAAGTTTGCAATATTAGTCGAAATTATGTGCTAGAGTGCGCAGGCTGTGAGGAAAGAGAGTTCATGAAAAAACTCAACATGCTTGCGTATTCCACCAATTTTTGTCTATATTTCGCCCCATAGAAAAGACTCGTGTTTCTAGTGTGCCAGCCAAGACCCCTACGGATAAGGGGAGGAGGATCTGCCCGTGACCACAACCGCTCGCTTCCGGATACCGCTCACCGTCTTGCTGTTTCTGGTGCTCCCGTTTGCCGGATGCTCCAGCAGCAACGAGCGGGAGCTAGCGAACAGGACCGTTTCCGCCGCGAAGCGACCCACAGGCTCCCGGACCTTCCCCGTTCCCTCCGAGATTAAAGACAACGTAGCCTTCTGGCGCAACGTCTACGGCGAATGGAGCCGCGGCGAGGTTGCCATCCATGACAACGAGTACATGGGGGTGATCTACGAGGTGGCGGATCTCCCCGGTCCCACTCTGAACGGCTACACGGCTGAGCAGAAGCGTTTCGTACGGGCGCGCAAGGCCTACTACAAGCGCCGCCTCAAGAATCTGGAGGACAAGGTGCGGGCAGGTCTGTCCCTGAGCAGATACGATCGGTCCTTGTACAACAGGCTCATGGGCGCGGGCGGTAAATGGGCCATCTACGGCGCCAGCAACCGGGTGCGCAGCCAACGCGGCTTACGCGAGCGCTTCCGCCGAGGTCTGGCAATCAGCGGCCGCTATGACGCGAAATTCCGAGAAATCTTCCGCTCCCGGGGACTGCCCGAGGACCTCGCCTACCTGCCCCACGTCGAATCCTCCTTCCAGACCCACGCCCGCTCCAGCGTCGGCGCGGCGGGGGTATGGCAGTTTATGCGGGGTACCGGCAAGCTGTACATGACCGTCAACGGCGCCGTCGACGAGCGCCTGGATCCGGTGACCGCCGCCGAGGGCGCTGCGAGCTATCTCGGCGGTGCCTACCGCAAGCTCGGCAGTTGGCCCTTGGCCGTGACCTCCTACAACCATGGCCAAGGCGGCATGCAGAAGGCCAAGGCCATTTACGGCAATGACATCGGGGCCATCGTGCGCAAGTACAAGGGTCCCTATTTCAAGTTCGCCTCCCGCAATTTCTACGCCGAGTTCATTGCGGCGCGGGAGGTCGCGAGTCATCCTCATCGCTATTTTCCGGAAGGCATCAAATACCAGGCGCCCCTCTCCGAAGATCGCCTAGTGCTCCGCCGCAGCATATCCGCGCCACGGATCGCCCACTACTATGATGTGCCTACCTATCGGCTGGCGGATCTAAATCTGCATTGGAAGAAATCGGTCCGGCGGGGCAGTGCCAAGCTCCCGGCCGGCAGCACCGTATGGCTCCCGAGAGGGACCCTGAAGCGAGCGGGGCATATCGCGCCCAGCTCGATGATGCTCGCCAAGGCCGAATACAGACCCAAGGCCAAGCGTAAATCGACAAGGATGACCAGAGCCGAGTCCAGGCAGAAACCAATCAGGATAGCCAAGGTCAAGCCCAGGCGGAAGCCGACCAAGGTGGCTAAGGCCGAATCCAGGCGGAAACCGATCAGGCTGGCCAAGGCCGAACCTAAACGGAAGCCGACCAGGGTAGCTAAGACCGGATCGAAGTCGAAGCCGGTTCGGGTAGCCAAGGCCGAGTCCAGGCGGAAACCGATCAAGCTAGCCAAGGCCGAGCCTAAACGGAAGCCGACCAGGGTAGCCAAGGCCAGGTCGAAGCCGAAGCCGGTTCAGCTAGCCAAGGCCGGGTCCAAACGGAAACCGATCAAGCTAGCCAAGGCCAAGCCTAAGCGGAAGCCGACCAGGGTAGCCAAGGCCAGGTCGAAGTCGAAGCCGGTTCAGGTAGCCAAGGCTAGACTCAAGCAGAAACCGGGCAAAGTGGCTAAGGCCAAACCCAAATCGAAGCCGGTCAAGGTGGCTAAGGCCAAAGCGTCCGGGGCCC
>NZ_FLUY01001255.1 GCF_900092655.1 Candidatus Thiosymbion oneisti | reverse complement strand
AGCACTGGCCGCTATGCCCCCTCTCCCGCCGGGAGAGGGTTGGGGAGAGGGGATCAAAAAGATGAACCGCTCTACTTTAACACT
>NZ_FLUY01000604.1 GCF_900092655.1 Candidatus Thiosymbion oneisti | reverse complement strand
TATCGGGTAAAACCTGAATGCCGAGTTGCCGGTCCAAATGGTCATCAGTCAGGCTGAGTTTTCTCGTTCCCAGGCGCCGCGTGGGAACCAGAGACCGGGAGCGGGGCTTTTGCGACGCCCTCGCCGGGAGAGGGGTTGGGGAGAGGGGATCAAATCAGACAATGGGGCATGATGAACCGCTCTACGCCAACCATTTAGAAATTTACCACTACCCACGAAGGGACGCTGTTCGGGCGGCCCGGGCAGGTGGAGCTGGATGTCGTCATCCATAACGGCACCCTGATCCTCATTGAGATTTTCACTGAAAATTGCCGGGAGGAAATTTTTCAAGCTTTCTTGAGAGGAGCGGGACGCCCACGCACCATGATCCGCACAGGTATCGTCCGTTGCGATACCTACCGGTAGGCAGGAAGTTCAAATCGGAATGAACCCGGCGGTGTTACCGCCGTGGCCACGCATCGAGGAGGTCAGGAACATGTCACTCACTGTCCATTTCAAACGCCCCGTCGGTTGGGGTGAGACCATCAACGTCCACCATTGGAATACGGCACCAGGGGATGCACCGACCACCTGGCCGGGGGTGCCCATGACGGCGGAGGGGAATGACTGGTTTGCATTTACATGGCAAGGCGCGGACGCCGCTGACATGGTTTTCAACGACGGCGCCGGCCGCCAGACCGGCAACCTGCGCCGGGAGCGGGACGGCTGGTTCTTCACCGGCAACACCTGGTACGACGAAAACCCGGAGCGGCCCCAGATCCCGGTAGTGCGGGCGAGCCTCCGCGGCGGACTCTACAACCGGGCCCAACAGGTCATCCTCGAAGGCTCGAACGACGACGACAGCTTCTTCTACACCCTGGATGGTACGGAACCCACGACCGCATCCCCACGCTATGCCGGACCCATTAGCGTCGATCGAACGGCAACCCTGGCAGTGATCGGCGTCAACAGCGCGGGCGAGCAGGGTCAGATCCGCACCTTCACCTACACCATCGACCCGAACGCCGACCTGGAGCGCCCGGTCATCACCTCGAGTCACGACAGTGGGACCCATGCGGACCCCGTCGATGCGGTGTTTACCGTGCGCGACAACCGACCCGCGCCCATTACCGCCTACTTCACCCTCGACGGCAGCGAGCCTGGCCTATCCGCATCCGTCTATGTGGCAGGAAACGCCGCGGACGGATTGGCCGGCCCGGCCATACCCATCACCGCCACCACCAGCGTGCGGTTCCTGGTGGTGGACGGCGCCGGCAACCGGACCCGGCGCAGCTTCTACTTCAACATCGGTCCCAGGGTGGCCCCCGGCGATTTCCGCGCGGAGACCATCTATTTCCTCATCACCACCCGCTTCTACGACGGCGACCCCGGCAACAACTATTTCTGCCGCGACCGCATCCGCTTCAACCCACAAACCGGCGAGGCGGAAGACCCCCACTGGCGGGGCGACTTCCGCGGCCTCATCCAACGCTTGGATTACATCCGGGATCTCGGCTTCACCGCCATCTGGATCACGCCGCCGGTAGAGAACCGCTCCGGGCTGGACTACCATGGCTACCACGCCTACGACTGGACCCGCATCGACCCGCGCTTGGAGTCCCCCGATGCCACCTATCAAGACCTCATCAACGAGGCCCACGCCCGCGGCATCAAGATCATCCAGGACGTGGTCATCAACCACTCCTCCCAGTACGGCATCCGCGGCCAGGTGTGGATCGACCACCTGCCCATCAAATACTACGTGCCCCAGGGCTCCCAGCAGGGGCGCATCGACAACGGGCCCTACCAGGGCAATCTCGGCGATTACATGCACCCCGCCCGGGCGGACAACGACAATCCCGTGGCCCCTGCCTGGTTCCGTGAGCGCCAGGAGCGGGACCCCCAGGGCACCGAACCCCTGACCGATCCCCTGACCGGCGCCCGCGTGCCCAACCCGGGTTACAACCCCAACCGCTTCTTCGGCATCGACGCCACGCGCCTGGACCCCACCTGGTACCACCAGGAAGGCTTCGTCATGGGTGGCGATTGGGAATCCCAATGGCCCCTGCAGAGCCGTCACATGGCCGGCGACTGCATCGACCTCAACACCGAGAACCAGGTGGTCAAGGACTATCTGATCGGCGCCATCAACCGCTATCTCGACATGGGCGTCGACGCCCTGCGCATCGACACCGTCAAACACATCGAGCGCGGCAACCTGCTCGAATACGTCAACGCCTGGAAGGCCCACAAGCCGGGGCTGTTCGTCTTCGGCGAGAACCTGGTCAAGGGCACCGGCTGGGGCGACCTGTTCGGCGATGACAATGGCCCCTCGACCATCCGCCCCTGGTGGTACACACGCCTGGGAGACGACCCCCGCAATCCCAACTCGGGCGGGGACTCGGGTTTTTCGGTGCTCGACTTCGGACTCTTCTCCACCTTTCGCGACAATGTGAGTCGCGGCCACTACGGGGGCATCGGCGGCATCCTCGCAAACGACTGGGTCTACGGTGATGCCACCCAGCTTGTAACCTTCCTCCAGAACCACGACGTGGGTCCCGACAACGACTTCCGCTTCCGGTTCCAGGGCGATGACTGGATGGCGGCCGCCGCCTACAACCTACTCTGGACCATCCGCGGCATCCCCTGCCTCTATCAGGGCGAGGAGATTGCCTTCATGCGCGCCGCGCCCCAGGACATCATCAGCAACAATGACACCCTGGAGACCACCGGCCGCGCCTACTTCGGCGACCAGCTGACCGATGAGCGCCTCCCCGAGACCCAAAGCCATTCCCTGTACCGGCATATCCGGCGCCTCAATCAGATCCGCCGGGCGATCCCCGCCCTGCAGAAGGCCCCCATGAGCCACGTGGGAGAGTGGGGCGGTGGCATGAGCTTTGTGCGCGACCACAACAACGGCGAGAGCTATTGCGTGGTCGGGCTCGCCGTCGGCTCGGATCAGAACATCAGCGTCGGCAACGTCCGCAATGGGACCTACCGGGACGCCGTCACCGGCAATGAGCTCCGGATCGGCGGTGGCACCATCTCCTTCCAGGTGCGTGCCAACTCCGCCGGTATCTATGTCCTCAACGGCCCGGGACGGATCGGCGAAGGAGGCCCGTACTTGCGTTAGGACTTCGAAAAAAACGACGAATCACGCGAATCGGCGCGAATCCATTCGCGAGGATTTGCGTGATTCGCAGCGATCGATTTTCTGCTTACCGGAATTTAGCCTGGTGGGCACAGCCTACCCTACGGGCTGCCATCCGGCGGGTTGCGGCGCGCCCACCGCCGCAGCAATCACGGCGCCTGGTGCACGCGCCTGACCCGCCCTACGGGCTGGGTTTCGTTCCTCAACCCAGCCTACCACTTGTCATTCCGAGCGCAGCGAGGGATCTGATTGGGCACGCCGTCTGCCTGCCGGGAGGTACCCATCATCGATGGGCGCGCGGCGCTTGGCGCATCCGATCAAGCCGTCGCGGCCGGGAAACTTCCGTGGCATAACCGCATCTTGAAATCACCCTGATCGGCGCTTGCTTTGCACATCCTACGGGCTGCCACCTGGCGGGTTGCGGCGCGCCCACCGCCGCTGCAATCGCGGCGCCTGGCGCACGCGCCTGACCCGCCCTACGGGCTCGATTGATGCGGTTCGCGCGGCGAGGGTTTACACTGGCCGGCAAGCCCAGAACCACCGTGCTCACCGCATCCTACGTTACTGGTTCTGAACCGCCGAAGCCGGTAGGATGGAGTGAGCCGCCGGGCGCGGGACGCGCCCGGCGGCAAACCGCATCTTTGGACGGCGAAGGTGTCCAACACTCGTCCCGACCGTAGGGAGAGATTTCTGTGTCGGCACGGACTATCCAAAGATACGGTTCGCTACGTTCACCGCATCCCACACAGGTTTTGCCCGATCCATGCTGCTACCTTAGGGGTGCAAAGAGGGTTTTCGGCATTCCGTGGGGAACGCATGACTACGCATAACGACTGCTCCGAGATATCCCGGTCACAGCTGTCCGTGGAGGAGGCCCTTGAGCTCCTGTTGGCCCAGTCCCGGCCCATCGCGGACAGCGAGCGGGTCCCCACCCGGTCCGGGCTCGGGCGGGTGCTGGCCGAGTCCGTGGTGAGCACTATCGACGTACCCGGCTGGGACAACAGCGCCATGGACGGTTACGCGGTCCGTAGCGCCGACCTTGCGGCCAGCGGCGGCCGGTTGCCCGTCTCCCAGCGCATTCCGGCCGGCGTCGTCGGGCCACCCCTGGAGTCCGGCACGGCGGCGCGCATCTTCACCGGCGCCCCCGTACCCGCGGGCGCCGATACGGTGGTCATCCAGGAGTCGTGCACCATCGATGGCGACTGGGTTCAGGTCCCCCCGGACATCGAGGCCGGCGCCAACATCCGCCGTACCGGTGAGGATATCGCCGCCGGTTCCCAGGTCATCCCTGCCGGTATCCGTCTTAGGGCCCAGCACCTGGGGCTCGCCGCCTCGGTAGGCGCCGCCGAGCTGACCGTCTGCCGCCGCCTGCGGGTCGCCGTCTTCTCCAGCGGCGACGAGCTGGTTATGCCCGGTACCCCTCTGGGACCCGGGCAGATCTACAACTCCAACCGCTTTACCCTGATCGGTCTGCTGGAAGAACTGGGCTGTGAGGTCCGGGATCTGGGTATCGTCCGGGACACACTGGACGCCACTATGGAGGCCCTGGCCGAGGCGGCCGAGCGGTCGGATCTGATTCTGGCCAGCGGCGGTGTCTCCGTGGGCGAAGAAGATCATGTCAAGCCGGCGGTGGAGCGCCTGGGCAGCCTGGACCTGTGGCAGATCGCCATGCGTCCCGGCAAGCCGCTGGCCTTCGGCCACCTCGGCGCGGCGCGCACCCCCTTCATCGGCAGCCCTGGCAATCCTGTCTCCCTGTTCGTCACCTTCTGCCTGTTCGCCCGGCCCTTCATCCGACGCATGCAGGGTATCGTGGGCTCTGTCCGACCCGCTGCGGTGACGGCCGAGGTGGGCTTCACATGGCCGCGACCGGCCAAGCGCCGCGAGTTCCAGCGCGCGCGTCTGGAGCCGGATAAGGATAGTCGGCCCCGGCTAAGCCTCTACCCCAACCCTTCCTCCGCTGTGCTCTCCTCCGTGGCCTGGGCCAACGGTTTGGCCGTCATCCCCGAGGGTCGGGTCTTGAAAGCGGGAGATCCCATCGAGTTCATTCCCTTCAGCGAGCTCACCGGATGATCAAGATCCTCTACTTTGCCCGCTTACGGGAACAACTGGGGACCGCCGGTGAGGAGCTCCCAGCCGCGGCCGAGCTGACGACGGTCGGCGATCTTATGGCCTTACTGCGTGGGCGCGGTGGTATCTGGTCCGAACTCCTGGCGGAAGGCGAGACCATCCTGGCAGCGCTCAATCAAGAGATGGCCCGTCCTGAGACGCCAATCAAGGACGGCGACGAAGTGGCCTTCTTTCCGCCGGTTACCGGGGGATAGGCCTCAGGGCGACCGAACAAGGAATTATTCCGACATGGCACAGGGGTTGAGTTCGGCAGGGACCGGCCACCGATCGCAGCTCGTAATGGCCGCCTTCCCGCCGTTGATCCTGCTATTCGCCGCAACCGCCGACGCCGCAACCAGCGTCTATCGCTGCGTTGCTTCCAATGGCAATCTCGAGTTTCGCCAAACGCCCTGCACCAGTGGTGCCGAGGGGCAGGAGATGCGGATCGAGGACCGCAGGACAGGTTGGAAACCGGCACGGACCAAGATCGAGCGGAAACCCAAAGGCCCGCCCGCCGCCGCTACCCGCAAGCGCAAAACGGAGAAAAGAAACCACCCGGCGCTCGCCCGACAAGCGGAAAAATGCTGGAAGAGGCGCCGGCTGGTGGAAGCGATCAATCGGCAGCTCAGACACGGCTACAAGCCCGCTACGGGTGAAAAGCTGCGGCACAAACGGCGGGTTCACGAGGACTACATCCGTCGGTTCTGTAAATGACATACCCATGCGGGTAGGGGTTCGATCTTCGCGCCTTACGGCTCAATCGGCCGGCAGGATGGTGTCGGTAATCTGGGACAGGGCCGTGACGACGCGGTCGGGGACCACACTGGCGCAGCGCGGATCGTCCTCGCGTAGGCGCAGGGAACGGGCGTCACCGGCAAACAGGGCGGTACGGCAACCGGTCAGGGACGCCGGCCAGATGTCGTTGCGCAGGTCGTTGCCGACGTAGAGCACCTCGCTCGGTGCAATGCCGTGGACCCGATCCAGGCCGGCAAGGGCGACCTGGTAGATGCAGGTGGAGGGCTTGGCCTCCAGCAGGCGGTAGGACCAGGCGCAGCACTCGGCATCGAATCCCAGGTCGGCGAGCGGGGCGCCGAGAAAGCCCTCCAGCATCAGGGGGGTGTAGAACTGGGCGTTGGATACGATGCCTAGCACCAGGGGACGTCGGCGCAGGTCTGCCAGCAGCCGGGCCAGACCCGGCATGGGCCAGACCGGGTTCACACGACACTCATACTCCACCGCTAGGCGTGCGAGCTTGTCCCGCGACGCCGGCACCTCGCCCCCCAGTACTTCGGCCCAGACAGCCAGGATGTCCACCTCCGGGAACTTGGTACCGGCGGCCTGGCGCTGCGTATGAGAGGCACGGATGACCTGCTCGAGCCGGGCCGGACCGGCAGTGGCCGGGGCCCTTATGCCGGCGGCGTCCAGGGCCGCGGTGAAGGCGCTGGTGGTATCCCGTTCCCCGGCCAACCCGATATCCCCGGAGGCGGAGATGACAAGGGTGCCGTAGACATCGAACAACACCGTTCGGATCCCAGGCAGGGGATCGAGCTGGGGGGCGACATCCGTCGGACAGGGTTCCAGGGGGGTGGATAGATACCGGATGCGGCCGACCAGGTCGTGCGGTGGGAACTGGCACATGCTGGTACAACCTTTCATATTAATTTTCATGTTTGAGAATTGACCGGTTCCCTTCTCGGTGTCCTCTGTGTTCTCTGTGGTTTGAACTTCACGGACTGGCAGTTGACACCACCGTTCTTGCAACATCCTCGGCGGGAGAGGGACTTTTTTCAGGTGCGCAGGAGGAACAGGCGCTCGGGGGCCAGGAACCGCTCGAGCAGGACTGTCCCATCGGCGGCGCCCAGGTTCGGATCGACGGTTGCGTCCAACAGCGACCGATAGATGCGCTCGAGGCGGCGGCCATAGCCGGCGATGGAATAGTCGCGCTCGGCCAGGGTCCGGTTGTGGGCGATGCGATCCACGGGAGTGGCGGCGGGCAGGCGCGCGGGGCGCAGGGAGGCGCGGTCGTGGGGATTGGAGGCCAGGTGACGGATGACCTCCTCCTGGGCGGTTTCGTCCAGGCGCCCGAAATCGATGTGCCCGTCGTGCACGGAGCTCGCCCACAGACACCCCAGGTCATCGGGCGTCCGGGGGCGGCCGTACGCAGCCGCCAGGTCTGTAAGGGCTTGGTCCATGGCTCCGCGCAGGCGGTCCCGGTCGAGCCAGTCCAGGGGGACCTCCAGGCGTTCGTAGAGCCCCCCGAGGTCGAGCCCGGCCGCTACGAAGTCGCGGGTGATCTCGGGCAGGTCGCGGCCGACCAGGGGACGTCCCGCCAGCCAGGGTTCGAGGAAGGCAAGGCCGAAGCCCTCGGCGACGCTGGTGGTGACCAGGGCGTGGGCCGAGGCGAGGAGGGCGGGGAAATCATCGATGCGGTTTCCGAGCTCGAACTCCAGGCCGAGCCCCAACGCTTGCGCCAACGCCACCCAGCGCCGGTAGCGGGGCTGTTCGGCCGGGTTTTGGGGGGCCTGGGTAGTTGCGAACAGGTCCTGCTCCGGGGCCAGCGTCGCCCACAGCAAGAGCTCGCCCAGGTTCTTGCGCCGGATGGCACGGGTGGGATAGAGCCAGAGTCTAAGGTCCGGAAACGGGTCGGCGGATCGATCCGCCGGCGGCGACAGGTTCACCGCATTCGGCAGCAAATGCAGCCGGTCGTGGGGTATGCCCGCGGCGGCCAGGAAGCCGCGATCACGGTCATTGATGACCGCATAATGCAGGTGCGCGGCCTGGGGGTAGAGCAGAGCGGAGAGTCGCGCCCTATCTCTCCCACCGAGCTCCTCGAGCAGCCTGGCATAGAGGTCCGGACGACCGTCCTCGGCGAAGTCGTGGGGTTGCAGTAGTAGGCGCTGGCCCTGCCGTGCCAGCGTGCACAGGGCCTCGGGGAGGGCCAGATTCTTGCCCAGGCAGTGATTGTGGATATGCCACAGATCCGGCATATCCCCTAGCCCCTTCCGGGCCGCCCGCACCAGCGCTGCCGCGAGCTCCGCGGGACCCACCACGGGCCGGCGTTCCTCGTAGGCGAGCGCCGGTACCGGAGCGAAGCCCACGCCTTCCGGCAGGGGCTGTCGGGGCGGCTCCCCGGCCACGACCAGCACCCGATGACCCGCCGCCGCAAGGGCCGTAGAAGCGTGCTCGATCACCCGGCTGACGCCGCCGGTCTGCAGGTGGAAGTGACTGATGAGGATGCGCATTTAGGACCTGACAGATGGGACGCTATGAAATGGTTTTGCTCGACACTTGCGCCATTATTTGGGACGCTTTAGAGCCTTCCAAATTAACCCAAAAAGCTAAAAAAGCTATTAAAGCTGACCAAAATTTGAGGGATGCAACCTTAGTAGAAACTATTTTGGTGAAGGGCATAACGGGCAATAGGGAGCGTGGGAGCCAGAGACAGCGTCTTGTCAGGCTATCAAATCTCCGGTTATTGTGGATTCGCTTGTAGGGTATCGGCGAACATATCAGTCGCCCATTGGTTGATACTCTTTCCACTAACTTCAGCCGCCAGGGCAATCGCGGCGTGAACTTCTGGTGGAATGCGCAACATAAGATTTCCGGAATAGGGTTTTTGCGGCGGGCGATTCAGCTTTTCACAAGTTTCAAGATAATCATCAACTGCTTCTTCGAAAGCAATACGCAGTTCTGCGACGGATTCGCCGTGAAAACCCACGACATCATTGATACCTGCAATATGACCGATAAAGCAGCCATCGTCGTCACTATAGTCGATTCGAGCTGCATATTCTCTATAAGTCATTGTGTTCATAGTGCTATTCCTACCTGCTGTAGAAAACGTCGGGCATCACGCACTTGGTATGGCTTTGCCTCTTTCTGAGGATGGGGACGGTGGAAAGTGGCGACAACATTATTCAGTTCAAACCGTACCCGCGAACCTCTCCCCTCAATGGATCTGGCGCCAAGTGCCATGAAAAGGGCTTCAATATCCCTCCATTCCAATGTGGTAGGAACTGGCGTTCTGAAAATATCGCTTAAAGTGTTCCGATGCCGTTTATTCATTCATTTTCTCTATGATAGCAAAATGTGCTATCATGTGTCAGTATTTTGTGATGATATTCGATTCGACACTTCTTGTGTTCCAGGATCTTTCATCGCAACACGCATATAATGCAACCGTGAAAATTTCTTAGGCAGGATCGCTGCAGGAAACTAGGGTCGATTATAGACTGCTAATGCACGACCATGAAAACGCCGGAAAACATCGGTTTTGTCTCGACCCGATTCGCGGGTACCGACGGCGTCTCCCTGGAGGCGGCGAAGTGGGCGGAGGTACTCTGGCAGGACCAGCACGTAAGTTACTGGTACGGAGGGGTGCTGGACCGGGATCCGGAGATGAGCATGTGTGTCCCCGAGGCCTTCTTCGGGCATTCGGAGAATCGCTGGATCAACGAGCGACTCTGGGACCGCACGAGTCGCGGTCAGGAGGCCAGCCGGCGCATCCGCGAGCTGGCCGAGTATCTCAAGGGTACCCTTTACGAGTATCGGGAACGGTTCGAGCTGGATATTCTGATCCTGCAGAATGTACTCACCATCCCCATGCATATCCCGCTTGGGGTGGCCGTGACCGAGTTTCTGCTCGAGACCCGGATGCCTGCGATCGCCCATCACCACGACTTCCATTGGGAGCGCCAGCGGTTCCAGATCTCGGCCGTGGGGGACTATCTGGAGATGGCCTTCCCGCCGCGCATCCCGCACTTGCAGCACGTGGTGATCAATCAGGCGGCGAAGGATCAGCTCGGGTGGCGCAAGGGCATCTCCAGTCTGCTCATCCCCAACGTGCTGGACTACGAAAATCCACCCGATCCGATCGACGACTATGCCGCCGATGTCCGTGAGGAGATCGGGCTCGCTCCCGGCGATCTGCTGATCCTGCAACCGACCCGGGTGATTCCCCGCAAGGGCATCGAGCACGCCATCCACCTGCTGCGGCGGATCGAGGATTCGCGCTGCAAGCTGGTGGTGTCCCACGCGGCTGGGGACGAGGGGCTTATCTACTGCAAGGAACTCTGCGCGCTGGCACGGGATGAGAAGGTGGAATTGATCCTGTTCGAGGCCCGGGTCGCCGACCGCCGCCAGCTCAATGAAGACGGGCGTAAGATCTATGTCCTCAAGGACCTCTACCCCCATGCCGATCTGGTGACCTTTCCGAGCCTGTACGAGGGCTTCGGTAACGCCTTGCTGGAGGCCATCTACTTCCGCAAGCCCCTGGTGATCGGAAACTACTCGGTCTATAGCCGCGATATCGTACCCAAGGGGATCTCCCTGCCGACCGTCAAGGGCTTCATCGACCGTGATCTGGTGGAGGAAACCAGGCGCATCCTGGAGGACCAGGACTACCGGGAACAGCTGGTGGAGCACAACTACCGGGTTGCCGAACGCTATTTCAGCTACCGGGTGTTGCGGAACAGTCTGCGCCTGATCATCGCCAACATTCGTAACCTGACGGAGTGAGCCATGCTGGTCGTCGATCGCACGGTCTATCAACGCCTCAGGACGCACCTGTCAGCGCTTTACGGACAGGATGAACTGCCGCGAATGCTGAGCCGAATCCACCTGCTCGCCGGGCGTTACGGGGTCGGCACCTGCCCGGATGAGCCCTGCGGCCGCGTCCGCTGGGACCAGCGCGACGCCGTGCTCATTACCTACGGGGACATGGTGCGCGGCGAAGGGGAACCGCCCCTGCGCTCCCTGCTGCGTTTCCTGGAGAATCATCTGAGCGATACCCTGTCCGCGGTCCATGTGCTGCCCTTTTTTCCCTCCAGCTCGGACGACGGCTTTGCGGTCATCGACTATCGGCAGGTGGATCCGGCCCTCGGTGATTGGGAGGACATCGAGGCCCTGGGCGCGGACGACCGGTTTCGGTTGATGGTGGACCTGGTCATCAACCATGTCTCCAGCCAGAGCAATTGGTTCCGCAACTTCGCCAACGGGATTGCCCCGGAACGGCACTATTTCATCGAGGTGGAGCCGGATACGGACTTAAGCACCGTCACCCGTCCCCGCACCTCGCCGCTGCTGCGTCCGGTGCAGACGCCGTCCGGCGAGCGGCTGGTATGGGCGACCTTCAGCCACGACCAGATCGACGTGGACTTCAGCAACCCGGACGTGCTGTTTGAGTACCTGGATATCCTGTTGTTCTACGTGCGCAACGGCGCCCGCATCATTCGCCTGGATGCCGTCGCCTATCTGTGGAAGACGGTCGGTACCAACTGCATCCATCTGGAGCAGACCCACCTGGTGGTCAAGATCCTGCGCGATGTGCTGGATCTGCTGGCACCGGGGATCATCCTGCTCACGGAGACCAATGTCCCGCACCAGGAGAACATCGGCTATTTCGGTGCCGGGGACGAGGCCCACATGGTCTATCAGTTCAGCCTGCCGCCCTTGTTGCTGCATGCGCTGGAGACCGGAGAATCCCGCTATCTCATGGAGTGGGTCACGGGACTCGAACCCCCGCCGCCGGGTTGCACCTTCTTCAACTTCACCGCCTCCCACGACGGCATCGGCCTGCGCCCCCTGGAAGGGTTGCTGCCGGACGCCGGGTTCGATGCGCTGGTGGAGCGCATGCAACAGAAGGGCGGGCAGGTGTCTTGGCGGGAGAACCCGGATGGTTCCCGGACGCCCTATGAGCTGAACATCACCTACTTCGATGCCCTGAGCGCCCCCGGACGGAAGGACAGCGATGTCGGCATCGCCCGGTTCCTGTGCTCCCAGACCATCATGCTGAGCCTCCAGGGAATACCGGGTATCTACTTCAACAGCCTGGTCGCGGCCCCGAACTGGCTGGCGGGGGTCGAAGAAACCGGCCGCGCCCGCACCATCAACCGCCGGAAATGGGGGTTGGCGGAGCTGGAGGACTTGCTCGGAGACGCGGTCCAACCGGCGAGTCGGGTCCTGGCCGAGTATCGGCGCCTGCTGGGGATCCGGCGCGCGCAGGCCGCATTTCATCCCGATGGTCCCCAGCGGGCCTTACAGCTACCGGCGGGGCTGTTCGGCATCGAGCGGACGGCACCTGACGGCTCCGAGCGGATTTGGGTCCTTGCCAACCTCACCGCCGAGCCGCTGGAGGTCCAGCCGCAGCAGATCGAGCACGACTTCGAGCAACGGCAGTGGAGCGAGCTCATCCAGGGTTGGTCCGGCGCGGGTGCCGAGCTCGGGCCGCTCCAGCTCGCACCTTATCAAGTCATGTGGCTGCGAGGATAAGCACCGGGAGGGGCGATTTGAAAACACCTGCGACCCCTATCTCCGTCACGCTGGGGGGATCGTCCCGGCACGCCTCGTGGTCGGTGCTGCTCCTAATGGTTGCGCTCGGCCTCGGCGGGTGCGGCGGTGGTGGTGAGCGTTCGACGCGAAACAATTTCTTACCCGTGCATTGCCTGGACAAGCCGGACCCCGGACCCTGCAAAGCATCTGTTATCCGCTACTTTTACGATTACCGCTCCGACAGGTGCTATGGGTTCCGATATGGGGGCTGTGGGGGGTGGGTCCCGTTCGAGACCTTGGCGGCCTGCGAGGAGACCTGTAGCGCGGGCGGTCCGTAGCGATCCGCCTTGCAACAAGAGTTCATCGAACATTTAAAAAGCAAACCTAATCACCCGTTTTCTTTTGTGAAGACCGGGAAAATTCTGTTATTCTAAAACTCCCTTTCACCACCGAATTCCCGCGCATCGGGGCCCCCAATGTACCGGCTGATCGCACTGTTTTTACTGTTGCTGTCATTACCCCTCCAAGCGCAACAAGTGGATGTCCGCGGTGCCCGCATCTGGACGGCACCCGATCGCACCCGGTTGGTACTGGATACTGCGGCGCCGGTATCTCACAAGATCTTTCCCCTCGAGCATCCCTACCGTTTGGTCATCGATGTCCCGGATGCCCGGCTCAAGGACAAGCTGCCGACCATAAAGGCCAACGAGCCCCTGCTGATCGGTCTGCGCAGTGGGGTACGTGCAGGCGATGATCTGCGTCTGGTGCTGGACCTCAAGCAGCAGATCCGCGCCAAGAGCTTCCTGCTGCAACCCAACGAGCAGTATGGTCATCGACTGGTGGTGGATCTGGTTCCGATCAGGAAGGGGACGGGTGGGAAGAAGGCCAAGGGCGGCAAGCCACGGCCTCCTGTCCGGACCCGGCTGAGGGATGTCACCATTGCCATCGACGCCGGGCATGGGGGCGAAGATCCGGGCGCCGTCGGTGCCAAGGGCACGCGGGAGAAGGACATTACCTTGCGGATTGCCCGCAGGCTGGCGCGGCTGGTGAAGAAAGAGCGGGGTATGCGGCCGGTGCTGATCCGCAATGGCGATTACTTTATTCGCTTGCGCAAGCGCATGGGGCTGGCGCGCAAGCATCGGGCGGACCTGTTCGTTTCGATCCATGCCGATGCCTTCCGCGATCGGCGGGTGCGCGGCTCGTCCGTCTATACCCTTTCCCACCGCGGGGCCAGTAGTGAGGCCGCCAAGTGGCTAGCGGACAAGGAAAACCGTGCCGACCTCATCGCCGGCGTCGATCTGAGCGAGAACGACAGCCTCCTGGCCACCGTACTCCTGGACATGACCCAGAACGCCACCCTGGAGCACAGCAACCTGGCGGCGGAGCGGGTGCTCACCAACCTCCAAAAGGTAGGGGCGGTTCACCAGGGCAAGGTTCAGAAGGCGGGCTTTGTGGTCCTCAAATCGCCGGATATACCTTCCATCCTGGTCGAGACTGCCTTCATCTCCAACCCGGAGGAGGAGAAGCGTCTGCGCAGCAACGAACATCAGGCGAAGCTTGCCGGTGCCATATTGGCCGGCATCAAGTCCTATTTCACCCGCTACCCACCGCCGGGAACCAAACTTGCCGGTAGAGGTAGAGGCAAGGGGCGTCGTCACGTGATCAACCACGGCGACACGCTCCTGGAGATCGCCAAACATTACGACGTGAGCCTGACTTCCCTGCGCAGCGCCAACAACCTCGAGGGTGACCGCATTCGCGTCGGTCAGGTGCTCACCATTCCTTAGATCTGTTGACATTTAGCGAACCGCATCCGCCAGGTAGCCAGAGCTCGTAGCTCGTAGGGCGGGTAAGACCAGGGATGGTCGCAACCCGCCGGAAGACTTTTGGCGGGATGCTACGCGGACCAACGCTGGGGTTCGCAAGCTCACCCCAGCCTACAGGATTGATTCTTCTGATAAATTTTCTCAATTGAGAACGCTCCCTGGCGCAACGGATCAGTGAATCTCGATGAAGCGCCAAGCTGTACCGCAATTGGGTGTATGCTCCTTTAGGGCTTCCTCAAGTGCCGGCAGAAAGCCCTCGATGCGGTCCGGCTCGCCCAAGTGCTGCGGCAAGGTCACACCTCGGCACCAGAGGGCGAGTATAAGATCCGTTCCAGGAGGTGCACTGGCCTCGTAGCCTGTCAGCCCTACTTCGGCGCCGACGTACAAGAGCTGATTAAACGCCTCGGGTGGTGCATAGACCTCGCCTGCGGAGCCGATATAGAAGGCGTACAGCCGCCCCGAAGCCTGGTCACTGTTGCGGAAGGCAACCCTGAAGTCGTCGCCGGTGGTGTAGTGGCCACTGGGATGGTTGGGCACGATGGCGAGTCGCCGCGCAGTGGAATAGGGGCCTATCAGCTTCAGTAGGGGGCACAGGGGGCGCGGTACCACCGATACACCACTGATGTCGATCGTAGCCTGGGCGATTGCGCCCAACTCGGCATCCAGTCGCCTAAGATCGGTCTGACCGGCGACGTGACCGCTGATTGCGTAGTCGCCTTCCGCGAGCCTCTCTACTTGCAGTGGAGTGCAGTCGAAGCCCTCAAGCACATCGGCGATTGGTTGCGCCGAGGTAGGTGGTGCCGGAGATGGCTTGGAAGGTATCACCACTGTTGGTGGCGCGGCTACTTCCGCGTGTGGGCTGGGTTCCTGTCCCGGTGGTGGCGTTGATTCATCCCTGGTCGCTGATGCGCCGGATTCCGGGCTTTGGGATGAAGGTGCCGGCACCGGATCTTGGTAAGACTGCTCGGGTGGTCGGGCTTGCCCGGGGATTACCCCGCCACCATTTCGTTCGACCCACAACCAGGCCAGCAGCGCCATGATTCCCGTTACCACGACAAGCGACAGGGTGCTCAGCCAATGGGTCCTCCACCAATCGGCACGCTTGGACCGCGACTCGTCTCCGGCCAGATCGGGGCGGCCTGGATCTATGGCAGGTGACTCGCTTGCGGTTCTCGGGTCCGAAGGGGCGGACAGGACCACCGTGGGCGAATCCGCTTGCCCCGTTTGTCGGTGCCGGTCAAGCCCCGGTTGCGGCATGACGATAGTTGCCTCCGAGTCACCGCTCGGGGTTCCAGGTCGCGTCTCGAGCGGATCGGTCGTGCTCCGATCCGGCCCCAAGCCCAACGACGAACGCCACTCGGCGACGGATTGCGGTCGCTCTCGGTAATTCAGCTCCAGGGCCTCATCGAGGCCGCGTAAGAAGCCGTCCGTGTACCGGCCCTGCAGCTCGTCGGCAAGTCGAGGGCGCGCCGCTACGGCGGGGTCCGGCTTGTGGCCGGTGAGTGCATAGAACAGGGTTGCGGCGAGGCTGTAGATGTCCGTCCACTTTCCATACTGACCATACTGTTGCTCCGGCGGTGCGAAGGCCGGCGTCAGCTGTACATATTTGGACAGATCCTGGTCGCCGGAGACCCGACGTGCCGATCCGAAATCGATCAGCACGGGCGTGCCGTCAGGTCGGATCAGGATGTTGCTCGGCTTGATGTCCCGATGCAGCACATCCGCGTTGTGGACATGCTCCAACCCGGCGAGCAACGCATCCAGAAGCCTGCGTAGACGTTCCTCGTCCCAGGGCGGCTCGCGTTTGAGGACGGCCTCCAGTGCTTCCCCCTCCTCCCACTTCATGACGAAGTAGGAGGTACCGTTCTTCTCGATGACGTGCCGGACCTGGATGATGTTCGGATGCGGTTCCGGCTCGG
Organism: Candidatus Thiosymbion oneisti; assembly: GCF_900092655.1. GTDB lineage: Bacteria > Pseudomonadota > Gammaproteobacteria > Chromatiales > Chromatiaceae > Thiosymbion > Thiosymbion oneisti. The sequence continues at coordinate 20,555 of NZ_FLUY01000604.1, read as the reverse complement.
CCAACCTGCGGAGCGTCTTCGCCTCGCTGACGAAGCGATCCAGCGCCCAGGCAAACTCCTCCGCGTGATCCTGCTTCGGCGTAACCTGCCCGGTGGCGACGCGATCGGCGATATCCCGCGGAAAAAACTCCTTGATGGCGACCGGATCTTTGAGTACGTGTCCCTCGGCACGATAAACGATACCGAAGGTGCCGGATCCCAGGGTCCGGGTGATATCGTACCCGCCGATATCCGAGCCGTTGGGAAGGGGGGGGTGCTGAGATGTGTTTGGGTCCATAGGTGACATTTTAGGTCCGGCAACGACTGCCTGGGAGTCAAACGGTCATCGGCTCGCGGTGGACACCGGTCGGTGGTAGTGGTTAAGGTTTAGGCTCTTTATGGATTCTGGACTGATCTCTCCTCCACCCCCCGGCATGGAGCCGTAGGATGTGGTGAGCGCCGGGCGCGGGAGCGACCGGCGCGAACCGCATCTTTGGCTTCCGGCTCATCGATGCGGTTCGCCGTGGGCGTCCATTGATGCGGTTCGCGCCTCCTGGTGATGCCATCCTGAACGACCAACCGCGCTCACCGCATCCTACACTCCCGCGCAAGACCGCGGTGCAACCAGGGGGTGTGGTGAAGGCAGTGAACGGTTCGGCAGCGCGAAACAATAGGACTCTGCGGCCAAGGCAAAGCAGTCTGGAATCCATAAAGAGCCAAGGTTTAAATGGAAACATCGCCAATGGCAGTGGGTTGGACACGCCACAAGCTGCACTCCCTCTCCCTGCGGGAGGGGGTCGCAAAACGGTAGCGTCAGCTGCCAGTCTGTGAAGTTTAAACCACAGAGGACACAGAGGACGCAGAGAAGGGCACAGGCCCAGGGCTACCGAATAATAAATTTATTAAAATCAATAAATTTAAACTTTTATGGATCAAACCTAACAGTAGGCTTTAATTATGAGTTATTGATTTTAAAGGTCATTCGGTTGCCCTGGGCACAGGCCAATTCTCTGCGTCCTCTGTGGTAAAGGATTTTTGCGACACCCTCTGCGGGGGAGAGCCTGCCCCGAGCGCAGCGAAGGGGCTGGGGAGAGGGGGTCAAAGGGCGAAGATCGGTGTCTTTTGCGACACCCTCCTTGGGAGAGCGGGTTAGGGTGGGAGGGGACCAATGGCTTTGGTTTCGATATGGTTAGGTAAGAGGTTGTCTAAAAACTAACCCATTGTTTTTAAGCTGATAGGTTGGGTCAAGGGACGAGACCCATCAAATCAGGTTGGCCCCTAAAAGCTGGGTTTCGTTCCTCAACCCAGCCTACTGCCTACGGTGGCCTACGACCCTTTTTTAGACAGCCTCTCAGCCTCATGGGTACGCTTTGATTTTTTCAAGGTACACCCAAAGCATCAGAACTAGGTGGTGCACCAAGTTTATGAGCAAATCCGTCTGCTAGTTTCTGTGCGGCAATTCCGGTAGCAAAGAATTTTCCAAGTCCAACGTTTGCTTCTAACGTATTGGGGTTCGCATTAGAGCCCACTTTAGAGTTCGAATCAAATTGCCCTAATACAGAAAGGGCATCCCTATGACCATCCCTAGTATTCGATTTGATCATCGCGTATTCACCATGCGGTTGTTTTACTGTTACAGGTATAAGAGCGATATCTTTATCTTGGTATCCGATAGTAAAACCGATACCTTGGTTCAGCGTAGACCCCGTCACAGAAAGACCAAACGCATGTGATTGCCCAAATACCAACGGCATGTTTGGATTTATTGAAGCGCATCCACTCAATAAACCCAAGGCGCTTAGGCAAGCAACTATAATTGTGTGTTTCATCATGAGTTCTCCTTCTGTTTGGTTGGATAAATCGGACACACGGATTCAATATCGCCGAGCAATGTCTTGATTGCTGATACTTGTTCTGGATCTTCAACCCAGAGTATGACTTTGCAGTTTTCAGGCAAAAATGCAGCAAACTGTTTTGTATAACCAAATGACTGACCAATCGGAGTAGCTAGGTAGCCTAGAGACGATATCTCAGCAACAAGTGCATCGGTCTCCGGGTGCAACTGTACGGAAGCAAAGCCAAACTCTCGCGCTATAGTAACTACGCCACCGCGATCCGTAATTTTAATCGTCGTGCAGCCCCCGAGTATCAGCGCCAGCGAAACGGCAATCAGCGGTATCTTCATCTTCATAAGCTTGCTTGAGGGAAAGGGTCTACGCAGCGGACCCTGCGCCCACCATCTGAAAATGAACGCAAATCAGTCGAAATCGATCCGCTATCGAGCACCTTGAAAAATACGGTTTTCGTCAATGGAATGTCTCAATAATCAATGGGTTAGAGCCTTTTGATTGGTGAAAACATCCATTTTCAAGATGTCTTATCGTCATGGTTTTTGATCCATTTGCGTGTATTTGCGGATAAATCTTCCGGTCTCGGTTCAAAGCTCGAAACTGGCCCACACCGGACAGTGGTCGGAGGGTTTCTCCATGCCGCGGATCTCGTAGTCGATATCGACATCCACCAGGCGCTCGCGCAGGGGCGCCGTGACCAGCATCAGGTCGATGCGCAGGCCGCGCTTGGGATCGCGTTCGAATCCCCGGCTGCGGTAGTCGAACCAACTGAAGCGGTCATCGGTTTGGGGGTGAAGTGCGCGGTAGGCATCGTGGAGTCCCCAGTCGGTCAGGGTCGTGAACCACTCCCGCTCCTCCGGCAGGAAGCTGCATTTGCCCGTGCGCAGCCAGCGCTTGGCGTTGTCGGCGCCGATGCCGATGTCGAGGTCCAGGGGCGCTACGTTCATGTCGCCGAGGATCACCAGGTTCCGGTCCGGCGTAAAGCTGGCGCGGACGAAGGCGGTCAGGTCGGCGTAGAACTTCTGTTTGGCGGGAAACTTGAGCGGGTGGTCACGGTTCTCGCCCTGAGGGAAGTAGCCGTTGATCAGGGTGAGTTCAGGGCCGTCCGGTGAGGCATAGCGGCCCATGATGAAGCGGCGCTGGGCGTCTTCAGCGTCGTCGGGCAGGCCCTTGGTGACCTCCAGGGGTGCCTGCTTGCTCAGCAGGGCGACGCCGTAATGGGATTTCTGGCCGAAGTAGTGGGGTTGGTAGCCCAGCGCCTCAACCGCCTCGCGGGGAAAGGCGTCGTCGGCCACCTTGCTTTCCTGGAGACCGATGATATCCGGGTCATGCCGGGCCTTCAGCGCCTCCAATTGGTGGTGCCGGGCGCGAATGCCGTTGATGTTGAAGGTGACGATCTTCATGGGTTAGCTGGTCTCCATGACTTCATAGGTCTCTTTGCGCCCCATTTCCCAGCCATGACGGTAGGCCTTGCCCCAGGGTAGGGCCTCATGGCCCGCGATCGGGTCCTGTACGTCCAGCTCAAGGGCCGCGGCCACATGTCGCGTGTATCCCAGGCGTTGGAGGGCATGGATAACGCCGTTGGCATAACCCCGGTTGTACCAGAACTGGGCATCGTCGGTGCGGTCCAGGAAGCCCTGCGAATCGTCGTAGAGGTCACAGATCAGCTCCAAGAGCTGGGGCAGAATGGCGTCGGCGCTCATGAGGCTGGTGGGACGGGAAGCTGAAGAGCATGGGGCGGAGGCTAACACGACCTGCTCCGGCCTTCCAATCCAATGCCATTAGGTTAAGAGGCTGTCTAAAAACCAACCCATTGATTTTGCTTGATAAAGCCATTGATCCCCCCTCTCCCCAGGCCCCCTCGCTGTGCTCGGGGCAGGCTCTCTCCCCCAAGGGGGCGAGGGAGCCAACCGGGCATTACTAGAGTGACTCTTTATGGATTCCGGACTGCTTTGGAGTGCGTCGGCAAAGCGGCGCGACCGAATCGAACCTCAGCGACGGGGAATAGCAACCGCGTTGACCGGGAATCCGGGCTCTGAGCGCTACGCGCGCCGCGGCGACGGCGCTTTCCCCTGGCCGCAAAGCCGGTGTTGGAGACGGATGCATCGCCAAATCCAAAGCGGCGGCGGGCCCGTGTTCCATGCCAACGCTATGGTGACATCGGGCATCGCGGATTCCGGTCGGTACTGAAGTCAAGGTGCCGCCGCACTCCAAAACCTCTGGTAGTACCTTCCATGAGCGTGAACAGTCCAGAATCCATAAAGAGCCACTAGGATTCCTTGAATGACCAGATTTTGTGCAAATGAGTCAAATTTCGCAACCGTCTAACCTCTCTCGTTGTCGTGATCGTGATCGTGATCGTGATCGAAGCCACCGTAGGAGAGACAGAATACTTTCGCAGATCGTGGAATCCAGAGGTCCCGGCCAGGTGCCGGGTCGAAACCCGTAGACATCAGGTTTTCCAGGCCCGCTTTGCCTTGCGTCTCCGATTACGACTACGATCACGATCACGGTTCCGTTTTCGATAGCGAGATAGCGATGATCACGCCTCGTCGGTCTGAGGCAAGGCCTCGCTAGAGTTAGTTCTTACGTACAAAATAACGGGTATACAATCCCAGCTCGACCAACAGCCCTATCTCTGGAGCTCACCATGCCACGCGTTACTATTGTCGGATCGGGTTTTGCGGCGCTCACCGCCGTCCGAACCCTGCGAAAAGCCGCCACCGAGACGGCGCTCACCTTGGTGAGTCCCAGATCGGAGCTCGTCTATTATCCGGGTCTCATCTGGGTCCCTACGGGTCTGCGCGCCGGTGACGACCTGCGCATCCCGCTCGAGTCCTTCTTGCGGCGCATGGGCGTAAAACACGTAGCCGCGGAAGTCACGGGGCTTGGTAACGGCGGTCGCGTCTTGGAGACCACGGCGGGAGAGATCGAGAACGACGGCCTCATCATCGGCTCCGGCGGTCGCTATATGAAGAAGCTGCCGGGCAGCGAGCACATGATCCTACCCTGCGAGGGCATCGCCGCCGCCCAGCGCACTCGAGATCGGCTGCAAGGCATGGATGGCGGGACCATCGCCATGGGCTTCGCGGGTAATCCAAAGGAACCCGCGGCCATGCGCGGCGGTCCTCTGTTCGAGTTCCTGTTCGGGATCGACAGCTACCTGCGCCGGCAGAACCGCCGCGAGCGCTTCGAATTGATCTTCTTCACGCCGGCGGAGAAGCCGGGAAATCGCCTGGGTCCCAAGGCCGTTGCCGGGTTACTGGCGGAGATGGGTAAGCGCGGGATCCGCACCCACCTCGGCCACCAGCTCAAGGGCTTTGCTCCGCAGCGGGTGATGACCGAGGGGGGGGAATTGGACGCCGATCTGATTCTGTTCATACCCGGCATGACGGGGAGCCAATGGTTCGACAACACGGACCTGCCGCGTTCGGAAGGCGGTTTCATCAAGGCCGACCGGCAGTGCCGCGTGGATGGTATGGAACGGGTCTATGTGGCCGGGGATTCCGGCAGCTTTCCGGGACCCGAGTGGATGCCGAAGCAGGCCCATATGGCGGACCTGCAGGCCAAGGCGGCAGCCGCAAACCTGGCGGACGAGCTGGCAGGAAGGCAACCCACCGCCACCTATCGGGTGGAACTCCTGTGTATCGTCGATGCCCACGACCGGGGGATGCTGGTGGCCCGCAACGAAAAACACAACCTGGTGCTGCCCGCCATGCGCCTGTTCCATTGGCTGAAGCGTGGCTTCGAGTGGCGATACCTACGCCAGTACCGCTGACCAGGTCAAACAGGTATCAAGCCGCTCGAAAACATGACCTCGGCTGATCGGGATTTTGAACCGCAAAGGGTGCAAAGATTTTTTGATCCGCAGATTACGCAGATTTTCACAGATTATTTCTTTGATTTGATAGTCGGGTAGGTTGGGCAAAGGCGCACTGCCGAGCCGGCGGTCGAACCGACGACCCCTGCTCGTTCCCACGCTCCAGCGTGGGAACGCAGGTATGGCCGTTCCAGCGGCCAAAGTTTCATGACGCTGGAGCGTCCGGACTTGCTCCCACGCTGGAGCGTGGGAGCCAGAGATGGATCGATGGGCACGCTTCGCTGGGTGCATCCTAACGAGCAACCGCAATGCGGAAAGCTCCGCGGAACGACCGAAACCTTGGGGTCAGTTTGATGGATGCTTGCTTTGTCCAACCTACGGGCTGAGTCGCCATGGGCACCGCTCCGCGTGATCATATCTGCGGTCGGAACCGGCTGCGTGGTATAATTTTTCCTTTTCCCAATCAACACAATAGGCCAATTTTACTAACCGTATCGAAACCAAAGCCATTGGTCCCCCCTCACCCCAACCTGCTCTAACTCTCTCTCCTTAAGGAGGGTGTCGTAAAAGCTCGTCTCCCGCCGGGAGAGAGCCCGCGCCGAGCGCAGTGAGGAGGCTTGGGGAGAGGGGGTCAAAGGGCGAAAGATCGGTGCCTTTTGCGACACCCTACCTTAAGGGAGGCGAGGGAGCGAACCTGGCATTACTTTCGATCTTCTTAGTAAATCGGCCCCTCACCTCGGTTTCCCACATCCATGCCGGAGTTCGCCAAAGAAGTTCTGCCCGTCAATCTGGAAGACGAGATGCGCAAGTCCTACCTCGATTACGCCATGAGCGTGATCGTCGGCAGGGCCCTGCCGGACGTGCGCGACGGCCTCAAGCCGGTCCACCGCCGGGTGCTCTATGCCATGAGCGAGCTGAGCAACGACTGGAACAAACCCTACAAAAAGTCCGCGCGCGTGGTGGGCGATGTCATCGGTAAGTACCACCCCCATGGTGACACGGCGGTCTATGACACCATCGTGCGCATGGCCCAGCATTTCTCCATGCGCTACCTGCTGGTGGACGGGCAGGGCAACTTCGGCTCGGTGGACGGGGATGCCCCGGCGGCCATGCGTTACACCGAGATACGCATGGCGCGCATCGCCCACACCCTGCTCGATGACCTAGACAAGGAGACGGTCGACTTCATCCCCAACTACGACGGTTCCGAACAGGAACCGACCGTCCTGCCGGCCCGCTTCCCGAACCTGTTGGTCAACGGATCGGCGGGGATCGCGGTGGGCATGGCGACCAACATCCCGCCGCATAATCTCACCGAGATCGTCAACGCCTGTCTGGCCATTATCGACGACCCGGAGCTGGGCGTCGATGCGCTCATCGAGCATGTCCCCGGACCGGATTTCCCCACCGCCGGCATCATCAACGGGACGCGGGGCATCCGCTCCGCCTACCGCACGGGTCGCGGGCGCATCCATCTGCGCGCCCGCACCCACACCGAGACCGAGAAGCGGAGCGGCCGCGAGGCCATCATCATCACCGAGCTTCCCTACCAGGTGAACAAGGCCCGCATGCTGGAGCGCATGGGAGAGCTGGTGAAGGAAAAGAAGCTGGAGGGCATCGCCGAACTGCGCGACGAATCCGACAAGGACGGCATGCGCGTGGTCATCGAGCTCAAGCGCGACCACTACCCGGACGTGGTGCTCAACAACCTCTACCAGCACACCCAGCTGCAAACGGTCTTCGGCATCAACATGGTGGCCCTGGTGGACGGCCAGCCGCGGCTGCTCAACCTCAAGCAGATGCTGGAGTATTTCCTGCGTCACCGCCGGGAGGTGGTGGTCAGGCGGACCCTGTTCGAGCTGCGCAAGGCCCGGAGGCGCGCCCATGTGCTGGAAGGGCTGGCGGTGGCGCTGGCTAACATCGACGCGGTCATCGCGCTCATCCGGGCCTCCGGCAACCCGGAGGAGGCCAAGGCGGGACTGCTGGCGCGCGTGTGGCGGCCGGGGGCCGTGTCCGCCATGCTGGAGCGGGCCGGTGCCGACCGGACCAAGCCGGACGATCTGGCCCAGGGCCTGGGTCTGAGCGCGGATGGTTACCGCCTGAGCGAGGCCCAGGCCCAGGCCATCCTGGACCTGCGTCTGCATCGCCTCACGGGTCTGGAGCAGGACAAGATCATCGGCGAGTTCGAGGAGATTCTGAACAAGATCGCCGATCTACTCGATATCCTATCCGACCCTGAACACCTGATGCAGGTCATCCGCGCGGAGCTGGAGGCCATCCGCGACCAGTACGGGGACGCGCGCCGGACCGAGATCCTCACCGATCACCTGGATCTCACCCTGGAGGACCTGATCGCCCCGGAGGACGTAGTGGTCACCCTGTCCCATGCGGGGTATGCCAAGGCGCAGCCGGTGAGCCAATACCAGGCCCAGCGGCGGGGGGGCAAGGGTCGGTCCGCCGCCACCACCAAGGACGAAGACTTTATCGACAAGCTCTTCGTCGCCAATTCCCACGACACCGTGCTGTGCTTTTCCAGTCGCGGGAAGGTTTACTGGCTGAAGGTTTACGAGCTGCCCCAGGCCGGGCGCGCCGCGCGCGGACGGCCCATGGTCAATCTGCTGCCGTCGCTGGAGCAGGGCGAACGCATCAGTGCCGTACTGCCCATCCGCGAGTACGAGGAAGGCTATTTCGTCTTCATGGCCACCAGTGTCGGCACCGTGAAGAAGACGCCGCTCGAGGACTTTTCGCGCCCCTTGTCACGCGGCATCATCGCCATCGATCTGCGACAGGACGAGTACCTGGTAGGCGTGGCCGTTACCGACGGCGAACGGGACATCATGTTGTTCACCTCGGCGGGTAAGGCGGTACGGTTCAAGGAGCGCGCGGTCAGATCCATGGGCCGCACCGCCCACGGTGTGCGTGGGATTACGCTGGAACCCGGACAGCGGGTGATCTCCATGCTGGTGGCGGAGCCGGGGACCGTGCTGACCGTTACGGAGAAGGGCTACGGCAAGCGGACCGCGAGCGAAGATTTCCCGACCAAGGGACGGGGCACCAAGGGTGTGGTCTCCATCAGCACCTCCGAGCGCAACGGGGACCAGATCGGCGCCGTTCTGGTGCTCCCGGAAGACGAGATCATGCTGATCACCGAAGGCGGCACCCTGGTCCGCACCCTGGTGGAAGGGGTCCCGGTGCTGGGCCGTAACACCCAGGGCGTGAAGCTCATCAGCCTGGCCGGGGGCGAGCGACTCGCCGGGGTGGAGCGCATCTTGGGGCTCAATGGGGATGCTAATGGCGACAGCAATGGCGGGGAAGGGGAGACTTCCGAGGGTTAGTGTAGCTGTGCCTATTGAAAGGAAACCTCGTGGCTTGGCCGGGGTGGGGTGAACCACGAATAGTCTCCGCATCTCTGGCCTACTGTTGAACCACAGAGACCCAGAGAGCATGGAATCTGGGGGTTGTATTGAAGGTTGCAAGCCCTCCCACCTGCCATCCCTGATAACTGGATTCCGGCATCCAAGCTGGAGTGACAGGCTTGGTGACTACCATAACGCGGGAGCCTGGGAATGGAATACCGGGCACCCACTCCACTGTCGTTCCGGGTAGGACCCCGGAACCTAGTCGTCCAGGGACGGCAACTCGAAGAATCCAAGCACTGTCGCACTTGCTCCTACGCCGAGCGTAGAGACGAGCGCGAAATTTAACTTAATGGCATTGACTTCCAGCTACCGGTCGCCGGCTTCCGGCAGGGGCAGAATCGTCGAGCCGCAGAAGCGCACAGCAAGCCGTTTTCGATGCGGGCGGGGAGAACACAAGAAATTGTGAGCGTATTGAGCATAGGAAATCGCTCGCCTAATGCCACTCACAAGGGGCAGCCGGCAGAACCCGACAGCGCTGCCCGACGGACGGTTTGATGATCTTGTTATATCTTGCATCTGATGGCATATGTGCCATCATTCGGGCCATGGTAGCTCGAATTGTTGTTGATACCAGCGTTTTCACGGCAGCTCTGATCGGCCACGAAGGGCCAAACCGGGAAATTCTGCGACGATGCCTTTTGGGTCAATACCAACCGTTATTGGGAAATGCCTTGTTCTCCGAATACGAAGCGGTGTCGATGAGGAAAGCTGTCTTAGATCGATGCCCTGTACCGAAACAAGACGTATTGGATTTGCTTGAGGCATTTTGCTCGGTTTGCGAATGGGTGCCGATTTACTACTTGTGGCGCCCGAATCTGCCGGACGAAGCCGACAACTGCCTGCTGGAGCTTGCTGTGGCGGGAAATGCGCAATGGATTGTCACGAACAATGTGCGGGACTTCAGAAATGCAGAACTGAACTTCCCGGGAATACGGATAATAACCCCTGAAGAAATTCTCACAGGAGAATGATATGGCAACCTTGACCGTGCGATTGCCTGATGACAAGCATATGCGATTAAAGGCATTGGCGAAACACAAGCACATCAGCATTAACAAACTCATGGAAGAACTCTCGACCCAAGCAATTGCTGAATTCGATGCCGAAACGCGGTTTCGCGCGATAGTTGCAAAAGGCTCTATTGAAAAGGGCCTGGCAGTTCTGGATAAGCTGGACAACTCATTACGTCCGTGCCGGGAGTGCAGGACGCGGTGAGCATAGCGAACCGCATCGATCGAATGCCAAAACGAGAGCCGGAAGGGCGCGATTTAGCACTGCAACAAGCCAAGGCTGGGAAGGTCGGGAACGATGAAGCGACAAGGGACCGGTGACGAGCAACGCGGAGAAATGTATGCTCGTTATCGTGATAAAATACACAAGCGTGATCTCTCGAATACCGAAAATTACGACAAGGCTCTCCTTACGCTTTCTTCTGCTACCCTAGGATTCTCCCTGACAGCGATACACTCTATAATTCCACTTAAAACATCTGATTACACGTGGCTTATAATAACCGGATGGGTACTTCTTCTTGTAAGCATTATCACATCATTAGCGGCCTTTCCGGTCGGTAACAAGGCGCTTTCCGTTCAGTTGAAAAATGCTGCGGATTATTACATTGACGGCAATGAAGACGCGTTCGAGAGAAAAAATACTTTTGAAAATGTAAACAGGTATTTGAATTACATCTCAGGATTATCATTTGGAATAGCAATAGTAGCAATCATGGCTTTTGTGATACTCAATATACTGTAAGCTCAACATCAGATTCAGAGGTGAGATTATGAGTAAGAAAGACGAAGGAGAGAACGCAAACACCCCTACGATTCGCCGTGATATTGTCATAGAGCCATGCAGTGCAAACATCCCACCCATCGAGCGAGTGCCTGAACCTGTGCCGACGGCACAGAGTGGAGATGGTGGTGGTTCCGGGTCGGGTTCTGACGGTGGATCGGAACAACCAGGAGATAGCTCAGGGAAATCAGAGTGATTGGAGCAGGGTAGACGCCTTCTCGGACCGCACCAGATAATGCCGGACAGCCGGCGGGTTTAATTCCCTGTATACGCAATGGTGGACACCGGTCTGTTTCTCTCCGCGGCGCGGAGCTTCCGCGTTCCCACGCAGCGCATGGGAACGAGAAAACTAAGCATGACTGATGACCAGTTAACGAGAAAACTATGCCTGACTGATGACCAGTTGGAGCGGCAACTCGGCATCCAGGATCTACCCGGTAACCAGAAGAGCCGACAAGATGTCGGCGATCCCAGGGGCCGACAAGATGTCATCGGTTGCGGGGACGCTGGGACCGCCGTCTTTCAGACGGCTTACGGAGCCAATGACCAGCTGTCGGCAACGGTCAGAGCGGACGCCTTCTGGGCCGCACCAGATAATGCCGGACAGCCGGCGGGTTTAATTCCCTGTATACGCAATGGTGGACACCGGCCTGATGCGCTCCGCGGCGCGGAGCTTCCACGTTCCCACGCGCCGCGTGGGAACGAGAAAAACCGCGTCGGGCGTCATCTGTTACGACACCCTCCCGCCGGGAGAGCGCTTGCCCCGAGCGCAGCCAAGGGGCCGGGGAGAGGGGATCCAAAAAGAAACCGGGAGCGGTCGCTAAACTCCCCCACGCTACCACTTAAAAATTTACCACCACCAAGTTTCCAAGCTACCCCTTCTCAGTAACAGTGCTCCGCGGCAGGAAACCGACCGTCGCGCACCTCTTCGCGGAAGTTGATCAGGGCGGTGCTGGTCACGCCCCCCACGTCCGCATAGAACTTGGCGAACTTGGGCGTGAAGTCGGAGAAGAGCCGGAGTATGTCGTGGATGACCAGCACCTGACCGTCGCAGCCAGGCCCGGCGCCGATACCAATCGTGGGGATATCCAGCTCGCGGGTAATGCGTTCCCCGAGCCGTGACGGAATGCCTTCGAGGACCACCGCGAAGGCCCCACCCTCCTGGACCGCGATCGCGTCCCGCAACACCCGTTCAGCGGCCTCCTGGGTTCGCCCCTGAACCTTGAATCCGCCAAAAGCATGGATGCTCTGAGGCGTCAGGCCCACGTGCCCCATGACCGGGATCTGGCAGTCCACGAGGGCCCGGATCTCCTCACGGATTCGCACTCCACCCTCGAGCTTCACCGCCTCGGCGCCGGCCTCGCGGACCAGGCGTCCGGCATTACCGATGGTGTCCCGGACAGACACGCCGGCGGCCAGGAACGGCAGGTCGGCCACCACCAGGGCCTTGGGCCGCGCCCGGGCAACGGCGGCGGTGTGGTGCACCATGTCGTCCATGGTTACCCGCGTCGTATCCGGGTATCCCAGCACCACCATCCCAAGGCTATCGCCGACCAGGACGATATCGATACCGGCGCTGTCCACCAGCTTCGCCGTAGGGTAGTCGTAGGCCGTAACCGAAACGATCTTCTCACCCCGCTTGCGGGATAGAATATCCATCGCCGTGACCTTCTTGCGCTCGTCCCTAGTCGGTCCGTAGCTTGCACCGGGAGCACCCATAGCTCGATTCCTCAAATTGCTGTCGGCAGCAGAGATGATATACAAAATGCCTAACCACCGACGAAGCGATATGCAACGCCGCGTCGAGTCGCCGCCAGCCTCCAATCGCCGGCATTCGGCAGAATAGTGCCGGATTGGGTCTGCGAGATCGTCTCTCCCGGCCATGAGCGCAAGGATACCTTGCAGCTGTTCCTACTGCTGCAGCGCCACCGGGTCCCTTTTTACTGGCTGATTTGGCCCGAAGACCGGGTACTGATCGCCCACCGGATCGAAGGCGACAGCTATCGGGTTATCGCAACGGTCTCGGGACAAAGCCGCGCGCGTATTCCGCCGTTCGACGGCATCGAGTTGGACCTGTCCTATATCCTGGGCGCCTAACAGGGCGAGAAACGGGGAATGGCGCCAGGGCGCCGGCAGTGCGAAATCGTTAGAACCACCAAGACGCAAAGGTCCCCCGCGGCCGTGACCCTCGGGTCTATTCCCCGTCCCCGTAATACGCACGATACCAGTCGACAAAACGGGACACGCCGACCGCCACCGGTGTGTTGGGCCGATAGCCCGTGTCCCGGACCAGCTCGGCGACGTCCGCGTAGGTATCGGGTACATCTCCCGGCTGCAGGGGCAACAGCGTTTTCTCCGCCGTTATCCCGAGGCAGCGTTCGAGCACTTGGATGTAGTCCATGAGCTCCACCGGCTGCTGGTTGCCGATGTTGTAGAGCCGGTAGGGGGCCAAGCTGGTGGCCGCATCCGGATGTTCCCCGGTCCAGGCGGGATCGGGCTCCGGGATGCGGTCTAAGACCTGGATCACGCCTTCCACGATGTCGTCGATATAGGTGAAATCCCGCCGGTGCTTACCATAGTTGAAGACCGAGATCGGCTCGCCCGCAAGGATGGCGCGGGTGAACTTGAACAAGGCCATGTCCGGCCGGCCCCAGGGACCATAGACAGTGAAGAAGCGCAGCCCGGTGGTGGGCAGTCGGTACAGGTGGCTGTAGGTGTGGGCCATCAGCTCGTTGGCCTTTTTGCTGGCGGCATACAGGCTCAGCGGGTGGTCCACGTTGTGATGGACCGAAAAGGGTAGGTCGGTATTGGCACCATAGACCGAGCTGCTCGAGGCGTACACCAGGTGCTCGACCCCCTGGTGGCGGCAGCCCTCCAGGATGTTGGCAAAGCCGGTCAGGTTAGTGTCCACGTAGGCCATGGGGTTTTCGATGGAGTAACGGACCCCGGCCTGGGCGGCGAGGTTGATGACCCCTTGGGGTTGATGCCGGGCGAAGGCTTGGGCGACGGCGGCCCGGTCGTGGATGTCGATGCGTAGATCCCGGTAGCGGTCGTATTCGAGGGTGCGCGCGAGCCGGGCCTGCTTCAGCCTCACGTCGTAGTAGTCATTGAGGCTATCGATTCCGATGACTTCGTCGCCGCGTGCCAGGAGTCGCAGCGAGAGTGCGGAACCGATGAACCCGGCGCTGCCGGTTACCAGGATCTTCATGATGCTTCTCAGGTCTATTCTATCACATTCAGGTTAACTCATTGATTTTATTGATTTCAACATGCTCACAGGTTCCTTATAAATTCAGGGGCTTGCCGTGTAATGTGACAAAGATCGTTTGGGGCTAGTGGATCATTCTATCTAATTTTGCTGGTTGTCATTTCGACCGCAGGGAGAAATCTTGTGCGCCGGAAACCTTTGCCGAGCCCGTAGGGCGGGTCAGGCGCGTGTACCAAGCGCCGCAATTGCCGCGGCGGTGGGCGCGCCGTCACCCGCCGGATGGCGGCCTGTAGGTCGGGTCAGACCAGGCCCCGTCCCGACGCAGGAGGGAGCCTGGCCGCCACCCGACAGATGGGACTGGCATACGGCGGATGGCGCAAGCTTATCCGCCCTACGCGGGCTCGACCCTGGTCCTGGAGCCCGAGGAGCGGCCAAACGCCGCCGATCGAGCACCTGGGCACGATTTCTGCGCTTCCGATGCGCAGAAACCCAGGGCGCGGATGCGCGGGCGAATTCTTTCCCAGTCTCTGGAGCGTGGGAGCCAGAGATAGCTTATGTCGGGGCACCCCTGCCGGATGCCCATTCGATGTCAGCAGCACCTAAAACAAAGGGTTCCTGTATTATCCTGTTGACCCGATTGTCCATAGAATCGGATTTGCCTGATCTTCTCCTGGTGGTAAATCGTGTCCGTCGACGCAGCACAATCCCTTCTTTCGGGGACAGTCGCCAAGGATCTCCCCAATCGGATCCGCTATCTCGTCGAGCGGCTGAACAAGCGTGCGCGAACCCTGCAAATTCTTTCGATTGGCTTCTTAGTGCTGATCTTCGGCGTGCTCGGGGCCGCGGTTTACGGTGTCATCTCGGCCCCCAAGCTCGTCAGCTACGACCTGAGCCAAGCGAGGGAGGCGCGCGCGCAATATATCGAGACGAAGCAGAAAGAGATCAAGGCGCTCGACGAGGACTCGGGTTCGCTCCGGAAAGAAGCCGACTCCGAGGTCGAAAAATTCCGAGACAGGCTCCGGGGACGCGGTGCTGCCTGGACGGTCCGGAATGTCGAGCCCCGAGTTCGCTTCAATGCACTGACCATTTCCCCGAATGGTGCGGAAGGTTGGCTGGTTGGACGCGACGGCACCATCCTACGCTGGGAGCAAGACACCTCCCGGTGGATGCCGGAGGACTGGGACTCCCCGTATGGGACCACGGACCTGGCGCTCAATGACGTGGCCCATGGGAAAGGCCGGCAAGGCGTCGTTGCCGCAGCCGTGGGGCGTTTGGGCACGGTCCTTGTCAGGCGAGCCAGGGGCGGCGCCTGGACCCAAACCCATGGTGCCGACCCTGCATTCCGTATCAACTTCCGTAAATCTCCGATCTGGAGTGGCGGGCGTTTCTGGGTCCTGGCAGACAAGGGCCTGCTGTCGAGCAAGGATCCGGGTAAGCGCTTCCAGCGTGTCCCTACGGCAACTGGTGCTCTTTTAACCGATCTCCATTTCGATCCCGAAGGCCAGCGCGGCTGGATTGTCGGGTCGAATGGTACGCTGTTGATAACTACCGACGGCGGCCAGATCTGGCAGCAGCAAGATACAGGTACCGACACGGACCTTTACAGGATCAAATTCAGCCCGGACGGTCGGCGGGGAATGATCTCTGGGTGGACCATACCAGGAAAACGCGTACTAGAAAAAAGCGTCCTTCTAGGAAGCAATGACAGCGGCGCAACCTGGCAGCGCATGGATACCGGATCTGATGCTTCTCTCTACTCGGTCCACTTCGGTAAGGACGGTCGAAGCGCCTGGGTCGTCGGAGACAAAGGCACCCTGTTGCGAACCACTGACGGCGGCCAGACCTGGCAGCCGTTGCCGACAGAAACTGAAGCTTTACTCTATCAGATCTGGTTCAGCCAAGACGAACAACGTGGCTGGATTGTCGGGGCCAAAGGCACCCTGTTGCGAACCACTGACGGCGGCCAGACCTGGCAACCGCTGCCCACAGGTACCGATGCTAGGCTCTATCGAATCCAATTCAGCCAAGACGAACAACATGGCTGGATTATCGGGACCAAAGGCACCCTGTTGCGAACCACTGACGGCGGCCAGACCTGGCAGCCGCTACCCACAGATACCGATGCTTGGCTCTATCGAATCCAATTCAGCCAAGACGAACAACGTGGCTGGATTATCGGGGACAAAGGCACCCTGTTGCGAACCACTGACGGCGGCCAGATCTGGACAACCGTCCACGATAAAGGCGTCCGGTGGAATTATATGGCCTTTGCACAAGACGGCCTTAGCGGCATTGTCTGGCGTCCGTCAGACAAGACGATCGACTACACATCCGACGGCGGACAGAGCTGGAATCCTGCTGACGTGTCTTTCTCTTTGCCCGATGCCCCGCCGTCGCTCACCGATGCGACTCTGTTTGCAGTCGATATGGATGCCGAAGGCCGGCGCATTTGGGCAGTGGGCGCGAATGGGACCCTGATCGTGTCCGATGACGGTGGGGGGAGTTGGGCGCTGGCCGAGACCGGTGTAAAGCAAGATCTTACGGATATCCGGATGGCCGACAACGGGAGCAGCGGATTGGTGATCGGCGAGAAGGGCGTCATTTTGAGAACCGAGGACGGCGGTCAGAACTGGAAAGAACTCAAACACGGAACAAACGTGGATCTGAAGGGTCTTCATCTCGCCGCCGATGGTCAAACCGCATGGGTCGTCGGCGAGGAGGGACGGGTCCTGCACACTAAGGACGGCGGTGACACGTGGGAATCTCAGAAGAGCGGTATTAAGGCAACGTTGACCGCGGTCCACTTCGATGAGGATCTCAAAACGGGCTGGATCGTCGGACTTGACGGCCTTCTGGTACGGACCCTCGACGGCGGTCAGACCTGGACGCTGGTAGAAACCGGAACGGACAAACATCTCTATGCCGTGGGACTTTCGGACGACGGGACCACCGGCTGGATTGCCGGTGACAAGGGGACCCTGCTTCAGAGCAGCGTCTATCCAGAAGCACTCGCCGAGTTGGAGGCGCTGACGAAAGTCGATGAAATCGTCGCGTATCTGGAGAACGACGCTGCCCCCGAAGTCGTCGGACAACCGAGGCTCATCCGACCGCTCAAGGAGATTACGCAGCGGCTATCTGCCAATTCGCAGAGAAAGAAGACCCTGAATCAGGAAATCGAGACCCTGAGGGACACCAAGATCGAAGAAGCGAAGGCCAAGAAAGGGGATCTCTACTTTCACCTTTCCACCAATGCCATCCGTTTCGCCATCCTGGTCATCGCCTTCTTCCTCGCCCAAATCCTGGTGAACTCCTACCGTTACAATGTCCGCCTTGGAGGTTTCTACAACGCCCGTGCGGATGCCCTGGTGGCGCTGGCCAACCTGTCACGCATCGAGGCCATGAGTAAGGATATGGATCTGTCCCAGTTTGCCGACGTATTCAGTCCCACGTCGGTGGATTTCGGTCATCCGCCGAAGATCGTCACGGAGCAGGCCCTAGAGATAGTCAAGGAGATACTCCGAACGGGCCAGAAGAAAATCGGCTCCGGATGAGCGCCTGTATTCAGATACCATTATCTGGAACATGACAGTTATATAAAAAGACTCCCATCCGATTGATCCCCCGCCCTTGGAGGGTGTCGCAAAAGGCACCGATCTCGCCCTTTGACCCCCTCTCCCCAACTCCTCTCCCGGCGGGAGAGGGGCTTTTGCGACACCCTCCAAGGGCGGGGGATTCATCCCCTACGGCCTACATACCGCTTGAGACGGGCGCGCTTACGTTGCTGGGCGGGGGTGAGGCGGTTGCGACGTCCCGCGTAGGGGTTGGTTGCGGTGCGGAATTCGAGTCGCAGGGGGGTTCCGCTGAGGTCGAGTCGACGGCGAAAGCAATTGATGAGGTAGCGCCGGTAGGCGTGGGGTACCGCCGCCGTCTGGTTGCCGTGGATGACGATGATGGGGGGGTTGCGTCCCCCCTGATGGGCGTAGCGCAGCTTGATGCGACGCCCGCGTACGGGCGGTGGTGGATGCCCCTGCACCGCTTCTTCCAGGATGCGGGTCAGCTCGGGGGTGCCCAGGTCGCGGGTGGCGTTTGCGATGGCCCGGTCCGTCGCCTCCGGCAACCGACCGACGCCGCTGCCGTGCCGGGCGGAGATGTAATGGACTGCGGCAAAATCCAGGAACCCCAGGGTCCGGTCGAGGGCGTCGCGTACCCGAGCGCGTTCTTCGTCGCTGAGCCCATCCCACTTGTTGACCGCCACCACCAGGGCACGGCCGCTGTCCAGGATGTGGGTGGCGAGCGTTGCATCCTGCTCGCCGATGCCCTGCCGGGCGTCGAGGACCAGGATAACCAGGTTGCATTGCGCGATGGCCCGGAGGGTCTTGACGACGCTGAATTTCTCTACCGTTTCTCGGACCTTGGCGCGCCGTCGTACCCCGGCGGTGTCGATCAGGGTGTAGGCTTTGCCTTGATGCTCGAAGGGGATCTCGATACTGTCGCGGGTGGTACCTGGGGCATCGCAGGTCACCAGCCGTTCCTCGCCCAGCAATCGGTTGACTAGGGTGGATTTGCCCACATTGGGCCGGCCCACGACGGCAATTCGGGTGCCGCCGTTCTCGGGCGTCGGGGTGGTTGCATCCGGCCGGGTCTTGGGAAGCCCCTCCCATACCCGCTCCATGAGCATCCTCACACCGCGGCCCTGGGTCGCGGAGATGGCGAACGGCTCGCCCAGGCCCATGGGGTGGAATTCCGCCGTGGCTAGGGCCGGGTCTCCGTGGTCGGTCTTGTTGACCACCAGGGTGATGGCTTTACCCATGCGGCGGAGACGTCCCGCGAGCTCCAGATCGGTGCCAGTGCAACCGTCGCGGGCGTCTACCAGGAACAGCAGGTGATCCGCCTCCGCCAGGGCGTGGGCGATCTGTTGCTCTACCGAGCCGGCCACGCCCGTGGATTCCCCGCTCAAGCCCCCGGTGTCGACCACGATATAGGGATGGGGGCCGATGCGACCGATGCCGTAGCGGCGGTCTCGGGTCAGTCCGGCATAATCGGCCACCAAGGCGTCTCGGGTCCTGGTCAGGCGGTTGAACAGGGTCGATTTGCCCACATTGGGCCGGCCCACCAGGGTGAGGATGGGGAGCATGGCGTTAGGAGCTGTTGCTGAGGTATCCCCACATCATTGCAATCTAAAACAACGAGTTGTGGAGCAAATGAGCTGCCACGATGTCCTCGACCGGGTGATCGGTGTCGTGGGGTCCATCACACGATGGGGAGCGAGTGACCCTCTTCCCCGGTTGTCTTGGCCCGCGTAGGGCGGATAAGCTTGCGCCATCCGCCGTATGTTAGCCACCTCCGTCGGGTGGCGGCCATCCCTGGCCTGACCCGACCTACGGGTTCTATACTATTTTTCTTCCTACAGAAGCGGCTATTGGCGATAAAGTTGAAAGCAGCTCCTTAAACTCCTGGCGATCGAGCTGTTGTGTAGCGTCTGACTTTGCAACTTTAGGATTCGGATGCACCTCTATCAAGAGTCCATCAATTCCCATAGCTACACAGGCTCTGGTAAGATCAGGGACACCGTACGCATGTCCCATAGCATGGGAAGGATCCAATACAAGTGGAAGATTGGTGTATCGTTTTAAGAATGCCACGCCACACAGATCAAGGGTAAATCTCGTTTTCGTTTCAAAGGTTCTTATCCCTCTTTCACATAAAATGACATTATCATTTCCTCCTGACAATACAAACTCTGCGCATTGTGCAAATTCTTGCAATGTTGTACCAAATCCTCTTTTGATCAATACTGGTTTCTGAGTTTTGGCACAAGCTCTCAAGATCCCCTGGTCGTACATGGCTTTTGCACCAATTTGAATAACATCCGAATATTCGATCACTTCATGTACATGAGTTGCATCTCTTACTTCAGTGATGATGTTCAACCCATATTCGTCTTTCATCTTTTTGAGCAACTTCAAACCTTCCAGTCCCAACCCTTGAAAGCTGTAAGGAGAAGTTCGCGGCTTATAACATCCTCCTCGTAAGGTCGTTAAGTTCAACTCTTTCAAGAAAGCCGAAGATTGCCGGATCTGCTCTTCAGATTCTACGGAACACGGACCTGCAATTACCAAGGTGTTATTCGTTTTGCCTCCAATAGTTATGTTACCAATCCGTACTTCTCGAGTATGGTTCATATAACTTCTTGCAGACAATTGCAAATCGTTCTCGAAAACAAAGCTCTCCAATGAATCAGCGGCTAATGAAGAATCGATCTCTTTAACATTGGAGGAGGTTACAGCAACAAACTTATCATCCTTCTCAATAATGAATGCTGCGAGTTGCTCTCCATACTGATTCGCCTTTTCCGATCCAATTTCTTTCTTAAAGTGAATGATCATAAGTTCTCCCCCATAGTCCTAGGGGGGCGTTCTCAATTAACAGATTTTCTCTCGTTCCCACGCGCCGCGTGGGAACGCAGAAGCTCCGCGCCGCGGAGT
>NZ_FLUY01001241.1 GCF_900092655.1 Candidatus Thiosymbion oneisti | reverse complement strand
CCGTGGGTCAAATCATCGCCGGTACGGCTGCTGACCGGAAGGACATCACCCTCACCGCAGGCGGTGCGATCAGTGACCACGACACCACAGCGGAAGGCGCGGGCAATGAGAACCTCGTGGGCGGCGCGATCAGCCTGACCGCGGGCGGCGCTATCGGCGCATCAGGAGCCGGCGCCATCGACACGGCTGTTGCAACCAAGCTCGACGCGCAGGCCACCGGCGGCAACATCT
>NZ_FLUY01001086.1 GCF_900092655.1 Candidatus Thiosymbion oneisti | reverse complement strand
CTCGACCTGCAGGCGTTGGGCTTTACCAATACCGAGGATGATCTCACCGCGGGTCAGCCGGCGTTCGATCCGAGCCTGCTGCTCAA
>NZ_FLUY01001844.1 GCF_900092655.1 Candidatus Thiosymbion oneisti | reverse complement strand
TGCGCTCACCACATCTTACGGCCCTTGCCCAACCTACAAGATCATGTTCTCGGGAGGATTTATACGCGCTCGCCCTGCCTGAGCAGTACACTTGCAGGACTTGGATTATAGTAGCAGATTAGCCTGAGCACTCAACTTAGGGCAAGACCATGTTCACGGGCATTATCCGAGCCATCGGCGAGATCCATACCCTGGAGCCCCGCGGGGGCGATGTTCGCTTGACCCTGGGTACGGGCAAGCTCGACATGATGGCCATTGCTCCCGGCGACAGCATTGCGGTCAACGGGGTCTGCCTGACGGCGGTGCTCGTCGCAGGTTCCGACTTCGCGGCGGACGTATCCCGCGAGACCCTGGCCTTGACCACGCTCGGAGACCTGCGGACCGGAAGTCGGGTGAATCTGGAGCCGGCCCTGACCCTGGCGACGCCCCTCGGCGGCCATCTGATGAGCGGCCACGTGGACGGCCTGGGCAAGGTGCTGGATCGTCACCAGGACGCACGCTCGGTCCGGTTCAGAATCGAGGCGCCCCCGGAGCTCGCGCGCTACATCGCGCACAAGGGGTCCATCGGCGTGGACGGTGTCAGCCTGACCGTCAACGGCGTAAAGGGTCGGGTGTTCGAGCTCAATATCATTCCCCACACCCTCCAGGAGACCATCATGAGCGCATACGGTCCGGGGACCCGGGTCAACCTCGAGGTGGACCTCCTCGCCCGTTATCTCGAGCGCCTGGTACTCGGTGACAAGGCCGCGGACCCCGCTGCCCAGACCATCACGGCGGCATTCCTCGCCGAGCATGGGTTCACCTAGGGGCTATCGCATCTCACGCTCGTTCCCACGCTCCAGCGTGGGAACGGCAGCTTGTCCGCTCCAGCGGACGCAGCTCCTCGGTGCTGATAGGCGTTGGCTGTTAGCCTACCGAGGCGCTTAATCGACGCTGGAGCGTCGGGATCTGCTCCCACGCTGGAGCGTGG
>NZ_FLUY01001240.1 GCF_900092655.1 Candidatus Thiosymbion oneisti | reverse complement strand
CTGCGTTGTTGCGCGAGCTTGAAAGAGGACCGGCTATTCCTGCGCTCGCGCGCCTCGCATCTGACCGCTTCTCGCCTCGCTGAGAACG
>NZ_FLUY01001491.1 GCF_900092655.1 Candidatus Thiosymbion oneisti | reverse complement strand
GCAATAAAAGGACACCCATTTTGTTTGTTACACCCATCCGTACCTTTACGAATGAGTAGCAAACAAAGTGGGTGTCCTTTTATTGTCCCAGCACGCTAGTCCAAAACTATGCACTTTAGTGCAAGGCTTTAGCTGCTACACAGGTAT
>NZ_FLUY01001135.1 GCF_900092655.1 Candidatus Thiosymbion oneisti | reverse complement strand
GAGGGCTTGGTCCCGAGCTACCGTACCATCGCTGAGTTTCGACGGGTCAACGGGAACGCCGTGCGCGCGGCGAACCGAG
>NZ_FLUY01001237.1 GCF_900092655.1 Candidatus Thiosymbion oneisti | reverse complement strand
GGTTGGTTTCGCTGACCTAGTCTTCAATCCGGGCGGGCAGGCGTGCGGCCTGGGCACGGGCGACGCCTGGCTTGTAACCTCTCGCCATCAATCTCA
>NZ_FLUY01001236.1 GCF_900092655.1 Candidatus Thiosymbion oneisti | reverse complement strand
CTGAAGTCTGCCAACCCCTCCCTCGTCATTCCGGCAGGGATTGCCGGAATCCAGGGCCAGGGATGGCAAAACGGTGGCGTTCAAAGCATTAGGTCGCATTTAAATTTAACCACTACCTCATTTTTTTCCGCAAATGAACGTGGGGGTGTTCTCAATTAACAAACGATCTGATCCTGGCTATCTCGAACCACGGATGGACACGGATCAACACGGATTGGTCTCCATCCGTGTTCATCCGTGGTTCTTGCCAACAGCGACTCACGACTCGTCGGTCTGAGGCGAAGCCTCGCTGGCAATATCGATCGAAACTATGTACGTAGGTATCCCATGCCGAGTGACGAGGAGTGGATGCGCCGCGCCTTGGTACTCGCCAAGCAGGCGGCTGCGGCAGGCGAGGTGCCGATAGGGGCGGTCCTGGTACGGGAAGGTGAGCTGGTGGGTACGGGCTGGAATCGCCCGATCACCGATAACGACCCGAGCGCCCATGCCGAGATCCTGGCCCTGCGCGACGCCGGGCGGCGTCTCGGCAATTACCGACTGCCCGGCACCTGCCTCTATGTCACCCTCGAGCCCTGCCCCATGTGCGCGGGCGCTATCATCCAGGCACGGGTCGAACGGGTCCTGTTCGCGGCGGCCGACCCCAAGAGTGGTGCCTGCGGCAGCGTCTTCGATCTGTTGCCCGCGGACGCCCGCTTCAATCACCGCACCGATTGCACGGGCGGTCTCCTTGGCGACGAGTGTGGCCGGCTGCTGCGGGATTTTTTCCGATCACGCAGGTAATCGGGGACCTAATTCGCCCGGCGGCGGCTAGATGCGCGTATTCGGGTAGTGGTTAATTTTTAAGTGGTATACTGGGCACGCTGCCTGCCGGGAGGTGCTTCTCATCGATGGGCACACTTCGCTTTGTGCATCCTACCAACCGTCGCGGCTCGGAAACCTCCGTGGCAGGACCGAAACTTTAAAACCATTCCGATGGGTGCTTGCTTTGCCCATCCTACGGGCTTTTTCCAAGCACGTAGGTGATCGGGGACCCGATTCGCCCGGCGGCAGCCAGGTGTGCGTATTCGGGCTCGTCAATGCACGAGGGCCTGCGCCTGGCCGATAATTTCATCCACCTCACGAATAGCCGCTACCGCGCCACTCAAGTCGACATGCGGCTTGATTTTTATCAACTCGGCCGCCCGCTCCTCGGTGGTCCCATCAGGCAGTTTCCTGGTGACATAGTAGCCGGTTGCCAGACGTTCCAACTCCTTCACCTTCTTGTCTCCGAGCCGAGCGGCGATAAAGTCGATCCGGTCACGGTACTTTGCGAGTGTTTTGGGAAATCCCCCTTGGACATACTCGGCACGATCTGTCGGCTCGTAGCGAAACCCATATGGCCGCTGGGGCCGGAGGCGCAACAGCCCATCGCCCCGCAACCCCGTCAATTCATCACGCAGATCGAAGGAAAAGGGTCCATACCAATACAGCATGAACCGGAAACCCAGCGGTACGCCCAATAATTCCTGCAGGAAATACGCCGCCTTCTGGATGTGGGTTTCTCCCGCCCAGCTTCCCTTATTCCACAAGGCCTGCACGAAATACGTCAGCACGGCATTTTTTTTATGTCTCTCCATCGGTGTCTTCCTCCGGTCTTGAGATAATTTTGTCGCGATGGGTTCCTAGCCAGCGTTTCGCCTCGTCCGCAATCGCCCTGTCGGCAAACACATTGTCTACCTCGACTATCGGCAGACGCTTCAGGACCTCGGAAATCATGGATGAGGATGAGATCCTGCCGTCACGCATGCGCACCGGAAACTCAGGCGCGTTACCCCTCTGACGGTAACGGTCATGGCGGAAATGATCCGCGTCGAACGTTTCGCTGAGCGCCCGGAAAACCGCTCCGCCCGCTTCGGTATCGATAGCGGCATCGATGGGATTGTGCGAGTAGACCAGCTTGAAATGTTTACGCCGACTGACGCGACGGGCGTGCAAGTGTCCAGGTAAATCCGCGTTCTGCTCTGCTTCCCGTATTCCCTGCATTACCTCGGCATCGGTGAGCCTAAGATGGCGTTCCACGTCGGTCGGGTAGCCGTCATCACCCAGCCATTCGAGGAGGAACTCCTGCAAATGGATGTCGTAGATGCGCCTTATCGGATGGAAGTATAGCTGCGAATACATGAAGTAACGCGCCGACATCAGTGCCTCGGCGGATTGGATACCGCCTTCGTCGAGACCTAAGGCAAAGCCGGTCTCGGCATCCTCCTCGACATCCGTGGGGACCCGCGGCAGTATACGCAAGGTGTCGATCAGCCGGTACTGGTCGAATTTGCCGTACGCGACCCCCGCGTGATGCGAATCCCGGAGCAGATAATCCATCCGGTCCACGCCAAAGGCGTCGCCGACGATGATTTCGGCGAGGATCGTCTCCCAGGGCGTGAAATCGACGTCCGGAAGCTCCTTCCGGCCAAGCGCCAGCTTGACCACATCCTCCGAGTCGATCTTCATACCCTTCCATATCGGACGCATTTCGTCGGAACGGATGAGCTGCGCGGTCAACGCCTCGTGATTCCGGCCCTCGGGCAGAAGCTCTTTCTCGGCGGCATGGGAGAATGGCAGGTGTCCGATGTCGTGACAAAGAGCCGCCATGCGTAAAACGCAGCGCCAGTATTCCCGCTTCCTATCGTCGCCGACATCGGGGAATTCGTTGCGAATGTCATCGGTCAGCTTGCCCGTTACGACGTCGTATACCCGTCCGGCGAGCTCCATGACACCGAGAGAATGCTCGAACCGGCGGTGGGTAGCCCCCGGATAGACCAGATAAGTCAACCCTAATTGGTGGATGTGGCGTAGGCGCTGAAAGGGTCGCGAATCCAATACCTTGCGTTCGTCGCTGGAAAGCCGTACGAAGACGTGGATCGGATCCCTGATCTCGTGGACGTGCTTCGGCATGGACTTAGGTTCTCTCTTCGGCTCGTAGCTTTAGCTACATCCCGCTTTGTGTATTTGAAACTGGCTCTTTATGGATTCCGGACTGCTTTGGAGTGCGCCGGCAAAGCGGCGCGTCCGACTCAAACCTCGACAACTGGGATACCAGCAGCGTTTGTCAGGAATCCGAGCACTTAAGGTTTCACCCGCGCCGCGGCGACGGCGCTTTCCCCTGGCCACAGCGCCCTTACTTGGAACGGAGGTGTCGCCAAATCCAAAGCGGCGGTGGGCTTGTGCCCCTTGACCGACCCCCCGGTTATACCAAGTGCTGTCGGTTCTGGTAAGCACTGGGGTAAGGTTGCCGCCGCACTCCAAAACGTCCAATGGTACCCTTCCGTGATCCCTGGCAGTCCGGAATCCATAAAGAGCCTTGAAACTTTGAAACCGTATCTTAACCGAAGGATAAACTAACAAGAGAGGATAAGTATGCAGGTGCATGATATAGCGCACTCATGACCATCAAAGCACAAAATGCTGTGTTTCCAACATTCAGGCACCTGGGGTTTTTCCTTGTAGTCAAAAGGGACAGGTTAGTGTGATCGAACACCTCATCCGCATGCTCGGTCACTGGCATCCCTGCTCCGATCGGTGCGGGAGCTGGGACGATGGGTGGATCAGTGCCCCCGAGTCACCGCCGGGGCAACATCGCGAGTCTTGATGAACAGGCCGGAAAGCCCACTATGCTTCCCCTCTATGTGACGGACCGGCACGACTGCTCTTACCTCCCGGGTCTGAGTGCGCGGACCCTGTTCGTGGATCCGTCGGTGCCCATGGACGGAGCGACCTACCAAGCCCTCCTTGCGCAGGGATTCCGCCGCAGCGGGACCCATATCTACCGCCCGGCTTGTAGTTCCTGCCGGCGCTGCATCGCCTTGCGGATCCCGGTACAGGCGTTTGTGCCGAACCGATCCCAGCGCCGCAATCGGACTTGCAACCACAACCAGGTGGTCCTCCGGAACCGCCCTGCCTGCTTCGATCCGGAGCACTACGCCCTCTATCGCTCATACATCCAGAGCCGGCATGGGGACACAGACAGCTCCGACGCCGTCCTGGTGCCCTACCGTGAGTTCCTGGTCGCTCCCTGGGGAGGCGAGACCCGCTTCCTGGAGCTGTATCTGGACACCCGGCTGATGGCAGTAGCCGTCACCGATTATCTGCCCGGATGTCTGTCCGCCGTCTATACCTTCTTCGATCCGGGGCGCTCCGATCGTGCACCCGGGACCTACGCCGTCCTATGCCAGATTGAGGAGGCCCGGCGGTTGGGACTTGAGTACCTGTACCTGGGCTACTGGGTCGGGGAATGCCCTAAGATGAGCTACAAGGAGCATTTCCGCCCCCTGGAGGCCTGGCTGGACGAACGCTGGCAATGGTACGGCCGGGGTGCTGAAATCAGTGGAACAGGCCGGGCCAGTGCAGCGCCTCACACAGTGCAATCGAACAGGTGAACCAATCCGATTAGAAGCCGGTCACCGGTCAGACGCCGGTCATCGGCGATCACCAGGCTGGTGATGCTGTGCTCCGTCATCAGGTCAACGGCAGCCTGCAAGCGTGCCTTCCGGTCGACGCAGATGGGATTCGCCGTCATCATATCGCCGGCCAACAGCTCCGAAAAATCCCGGCGGTGGTGCTCCATGGCCCGGCGCAGGTCACCGTCGGTGATGATGCCGGTCAGCTCCTGGTCCACGCAGACCACCGCGACCCCCATGCGCCCCGCGCTGATGGTCTGGACGACATGAGCGGCAGGGTCGTCCGGGCGGACGATGGGCAGCTGCTTGGTATGCATCACATGCTCCACCCGGGTCAGCAGACGCCTGCCTAAGTTTCCGCCGGGATGGAAGCGGGCAAAGTGCTCGGGACGGAAGCCGCGGGCCTCCATCAACACGATGGCGAGGGCATCGCCCAGCGCCAGGGCCGCGGTGGTGGAGGCGGTAGGGGCGAGCTGGAGGGGACAGGCCTCCTTAGGCACAGCGGCATTCAGGTGAAAATCCGCATGCCGCGCCAACGTCGAATCGGGCCGGCCCGTGATGGCGATGAGCTGGTTCCCATTGTCTTGGAGAAAGGGAATCAACCGGATGACCTCATCCGTCTCCCCGGAGTTCGAAAGCGCAAGGAAGATGTCTTCCGAACGCACCATGCCCAGGTCACCGTGAGAGGCCTCCCCCGGATGCACGGAGAACGCAGGCGTCCCCGTACTCGCCAGAGTCGCCGCGATTTTGTTTCCGATCAGACCCGACTTGCCCATACCGCAGACGATCACCCTCCCCCGGCTGGCGAGAATCGCGTCCACGGCAGCGGCCAAATCCGAGTCCACCTGCTCGATCAGGGCGGTGATGGCGGTGGCCTCGATCCGCAATACCCGCCGTGCCCGATCGAGATAGGAGTCCCTAGAAATGTCCCCATTCCACTGTGCCGTCTGCATGGCACTGCGCGCGGCCAACCGTGATTTCATCTCGCTGTGCCAAGAGCTGTTGTGATTACTTGCATTTGCAAATTGCCCTTATCAACACCGGAGGTCGTAATAACCAAATCACCATTGGGTAATTTGCCGGTGCATTTTTACCGTATGCAGCTGGCTCGCGGTTGTACTGAACCTGAATAACCGGAACTCGATCAACTCAAACCGTCAACCGCCGATAGATCTCCGAGACCTTATAGGGCAACCTTTCTACCGCCTCGACAATGGTATAGTTCACGGCTCCGTACATATGGGGTAGATATTCCCGGCCTTCCTTGTCGATGGTGATGCAGAAGGGGTGAATGCTGCGGCGCTTGGCCTCGATCAGGGCGCGGCGGGTGTCTTCGATCCCGTACCGGCTGCGGTACTCGTCGCTGTAGTCGTCGGGCTTACCGTCGGACAGGGTGATCAGGATGCGGGTCTTGGCATCGATCCGGTCCAGGAGCTCGGTCAGGTGGCGGATGGCCGCCCCCATGCGGGTGTAGTCCTTGGCCTCGATGCCGGCGATGCGGCCCCGGATCTCATCCCCGTAGGCGTCATCGAAGCCCTTGACGCGAAAGGTCTCGCAGCGCTTGCGGGTCATGCCGGAGAAGCCGTAGATGGCATAGCGGTCGCCCAGGGTTTCCAGGGCCTCGCACAGCAGCAGCAGGGATTCCCGCTCGGCCTGGTTGATCCAGCCGCGGGTGGAGCCGCTCATGTCCACCATGAACATGACCGCGATGTTGCGCTCCACCCGGTCGCGTCGGGTGAAGAGGCGATCGGACATCTCCAGGCCGCGGTGGGCGTCGGTGCGGGCCTCCATCAGGGCGTCGATATCCACCTCGTCCCCGTAGGGCTCCTTCTTGAGCCGTTTATCCTCGCCGCGCAGGGCCTCGAAGGTCTTGCGCAGTCCCGGCAAATGTCGGGAATACTTGTCGAGGGTCGCGGCGACGAAGCCGTCGCGTTTGGGCTCCACCGTGAGCTCACGCATCACGCACCAGTTCTTGCGGTAGCTCTGGCGGCGGAAATCCCATTCGTTGTAGAGATGGGCGCCGCGTTCGTGGTAGGTGCCGGACCACACATCCGCGCCCGCATCCGCGTCCGCTTCCACTGCCCCTTTGGGCCGATAGTAGCCGTCACCGGCGGGGACCAGATAGTCCGGGGGCAGCTCCCCCAGATCCAGCATGATCGAGCCGATGAGCCGCTTGATGTCCTCCGGCGGGCTGACCGGCTGGTCATGGAACCGGATCTCCAGCTCGAACTCCCCCGGATGCTCGTCGTGCTCCCGTTTCCGCGCCGCGAAGGGGGTCTCCGCCTCGCCGGGGAACGCCTTGCGTTCGGACACCGGCTGCTCGGATTCCAGGTCCTTCCGATAACGGACCAGCAGGCTGCGTAATCCGGCCTTCTCGTCCTCCAACCGCGCCCGCAGGACCTCCTCGACCCGCTCCGGATAGAGCTCACCTTGATAGCACAGGGGCTCCGGTAGGGGCGGTGGCGCGGCCATCACCTCGGCCACCAGGGCCAGCGAATCCCGGGCCCGGTCGCCGGCCCGGCGCAGCCGCTCCCGCCACACCTCCCAATGGGGCGAACAGGTGTGCTGACCGGCGAGGGTGTTGAGATGCTGCATATCGCGGTGGACCCCGGGCAGCTCCCGGGCGATACGGGCGTCCAACCGCAGGGTCTCGAAGGTGTGGAACAGCTGCAACGCCCGCTGGGTGTCATCAAAACCCATCAGGGCCTCGATGATCCCCAGCCGCCAGGTACCGAACCGGGTCTGGGCCCAGAGATAGGCCGCCGCCGCCTTCAGGAAGCGGAAATTGTCCTCGCGGCTCCCGAACCGGCTGGCCATAGCCGGCAGGAACAGGGTCTCGGTATCCGTATGGATCGTCTCGGCGGCCGCGAGCCCAAGGCGCCGACCCGAGAGCCCCAGCACCACCCGTTCCAGGACACCGGTGTGCTCCGCGAGCGAGGCCCCGACCTGGGCGGCCCGGGCGCGCTCCAGGAACTGGTCCACATTCCTGAACACCTCCACCGCGGCGTAGAGGCCGGATTGGTCGTAGACATCCAGGCCCTGGATGATCCAGCGTTCCACATCCGGCAGGGAGAGCGCCTGCAAGGCGCGGTCGGCATGAATCAGGAACTGGTAGGCGCAGGCGGTGTTGTCCTTCTCCAGGGTCCGCACCCAGTGCAGCGCAAACTCCTGCTGCGCTCGGGTAAGACCCGCCAGGGCCAAGGCCGCCCCTCGCTTCGACGAGGCCTCAGCCCACAGGATATCCTCGAGCAGGTCTTCGAGCTGGTCGGCAGCGAGCGGCTTGGGCATCAGCGAAGGGTAAGCAGACAGCGGTCTTTGCGGTGGCAGCAGGCTGCGGCCGGCAGGGCGAACGCGAGCAGGAAACCGCCGGGGCGATGAGCCGGACCGGCAGCAATGACAGCCCGGTTATTGTGATCATCGGGCGACCAATCCGCAACCGGTAGGGCCGGATCGACTGCGGTTCAAAATCTCTGCGCCCGGTCCGTCCCCACAGATGCCGGGCAACCTCTTATTTGAGCTGCATTGACTATAGGAAAATGGTGCGGTTCGCTAATTTTTCTCTGGCTCCCACGCTCCGGAGACTGTAAAAGAATTCGCCCTTGGTGGTAGCGAGGGTAAACTCCCGGTCGAGCTCGATCCGAGAGGTTGAGATTGATGGCGAGAGGTTACAAGCCAGGCGTCGCCCGTGCCCAGGCCGCACGCCTGCCCGCCCGGATTGAAGAC
>NZ_FLUY01001230.1 GCF_900092655.1 Candidatus Thiosymbion oneisti | reverse complement strand
ATAGCGTTGGCATTTGCGGTCAAGGCTAGCGGCTTGCCAGAGGCGGTCTTCAAGCTGAGGAAGCGACGGTCCATCAAAGCGAAGCAGGCGCGGCGGT
>NZ_FLUY01001565.1 GCF_900092655.1 Candidatus Thiosymbion oneisti | reverse complement strand
CTCCCGCCGGGAGAGAGCCTGCGCCGAGCGCAGCGAGGGGGCTTGGGGAGAGGGGGTCAAAGGGCGAAGATCGGTGCCTTTTGCGACACCCTC
>NZ_FLUY01001228.1 GCF_900092655.1 Candidatus Thiosymbion oneisti | reverse complement strand
AACACCGATTGTGATCCGTGTTTATCTGTGTCCATCCGTGGTTCTTCGGTGCGGTTCGTTTGAGAACACCCCCTAGGGAGCGTATCGTCTTCGTCAGCGAAGGGGCCGCTACCCCACCGGACATCGACGCGGCAAACCCATGGCTTCGAGATAGGCATCCGTGCTGACCTCGATCTCGTATGGCAGGGCCGCCCGTTTGAGCACCTCCCCCGGCAAGGGAGCGGCGAGGGTCGCGGCAATGGCCGCGGCCAGAAGCGCGTCGTCGCCCACCGGGACCAGGGTTCCATAACGTCCGCCGGTGAGGATTTCGCGTGGTCCGCTCGGACAATCCGTGGAGACCACAGGCGTTCCCAGGGCCAGCGCTTCGATCAGTACGAATCCGAGCCCCTCCCAACGCGAGGTGAAGGCAAACAAGTCCGCGTGAGCCATATAGGCATAAGGCTCGGGTAGGAAGCCCGGCAGGCTGAAGTCCTCCGCAATACCCAACTCCCCGGCCAAGGACAAGAGTCGTTCGCGGTAGTTGCCGCGTCCCAGGATCATGAGCCGGCAGGGGCGTTGAGCACGGACCCGGGCAAAGGCCCGAATCAGAGTCTCGAAGTCCTTGCGCGCGCAGAGCTCCCCTGCGCTCAGAATGAGGGGGACGCTCGGGTCGCCAAACCAGAGATGATCCGGTCTCGGCAGGGTGACCTCGAACAAGGATTGCGGGACCACCGGCG
Organism: Candidatus Thiosymbion oneisti; assembly: GCF_900092655.1. GTDB lineage: Bacteria > Pseudomonadota > Gammaproteobacteria > Chromatiales > Chromatiaceae > Thiosymbion > Thiosymbion oneisti. The sequence continues at coordinate 2,482 of NZ_FLUY01001228.1, read as the reverse complement.
ATGGCACCACCCGGATGTGCCCCCGCGCCAGGCCGGTGTAAGCGGCCATGTCATCGGCGACTCCGGCGCTGGTAACGATCACCCGATCCGCATAAGGGTACAGCCGGCCCATGGAGCTTCTTTGGATCCAGCGTTCCAGCGGGCCACGGGTAGCCAAATCGATGGAGATGGTCGTTCCCGAGCTGAAGACCAACCGGGCCCGGACCCCGGCCAGGAACCGAGCGAAGAGGGCCGTGCGGTTGACCCGGTCCTTATCGGACAGCATAACCACCGGCCGTTTGCGGCGCAGATAGCCTACGATTCCAGGCACACAGCCATAAGTATGGCGTGAGCCCAGGTCGATGACCTCGATGCCCGCCGGGACCTCCGGCAGCTCGGGCCCATGGCGGCGCACCTTGAGTAGGTCGACGCGATATCCGCGCCGGGCAAGCGCCGGTATCAGGTGCTTGGCGGCCCGGTCGACCCCGCTGTGCCCGGAGGTGGAGAAGAAGCAGGCGATACGCTTGGGGTCGGTCATGGCGGGGACGCGATCCATTCCAGGGGGTCTTCCTCGTCCGGAGCCGGCTTGAGCCCCGGCTGCTCGATGAAGAGGCGGTGCCAGATGGCAAACTGCATCAGCCCCCAGAGCTCGCGGGAGACCCCGCGTCCGGCCCGACCGGCACCGATCAGCTCCCCTACGGCCTCGGTCTTGAACCAGTCGCGGATGCCGCGATTCCTCACCAACCGGTCGCCGAGTCGGAGCAGCCTCTCGCTATGAAGCCAGTCACCTACGGGTACATGGAAGCCGCGCTTGGGCCGCTTCAGGTGCCCCGCGGGCAGGCGGGTTTCCGCCCATTGCTTCAGCAGCCACTTACCCTTGTGACCGCGCACCTTCAGCCCGTCCGGCAGTGACAGGCCGAACTCGACGATCCGGTGATCCAGGAAGGGCACCCGCCCTTCCACGCCGAAGCCCATGAGCATTCGGTCCGTCTTGACCAACAGATTGTCCGGCAGCGCCGTGCTCAGATCCACGTATTGCCGACGTTGCAGATCACTCCAGGCCGGGGGCGATTCCCGCCACGCCCGTAAGACGGGCTCCCGTTCCACTTGGCTCAGGGTGCTCAGCGCGGAGCCGAATAGACGCCGCCGCCAATGCCGGCTCCATTGCCCGCGGGTCCGAAAGCCCCCGCTACCGGGTCTGACCATACCCTTGAACCAGCGTTCGGGCAGACGCGGAGAATAGCGGCGATAACCCGCAAAGACCTCGTCTCCACCCTCCCCGGAAAAGACTACCTTGAGATGCTCGCCGGCCGTCTCGGCCAGGATAGACGTCGGCAGACAGGCGTAGTCGCGCATCAGCTCGTCCGCTGCCCAGATGGTATGCGGGATACGCCCGAAGACACGCCCCAAATCCAGCCGCAACGGGGTGTGATCGAGCCCAAAATGGGTGGCGATGCGGGCGGCCGCGTCCAGCTCGTCGGCCATGGTCGTGTCCCTGAAACCGACCGAGAAGCTGCGTACGGGACCGGCCCCCAACTCGTGGAGCATGGCCGCCAACACCGCGGAGTCGACCCCCCCGGACAGGAAGAGCCCGATCGGTACGTCGGAGCGCATATGCTCGCGCATGGCGGCATCCATGAGGAGACCCAGCGCCTCGCGGGCCTCATCAGGACCTAGGTTCCGCGGTGCTACATGCGCCGCGGACCAATAGCGCCGGGGCGTGATCTTGAGTGCCCGGTCGATAATCAGCGCCTGTCCTGGCAAGACCCGTTTGATACCCTCAAAAAGGGTATCCTCGCCACTGCTGTATTGGTTCCGGAGAAACTGTCGCAGTGCCGCCGGTACCAGCTCCGCGCGTTCGGGCAAGATCCTGAGAAGCGCCTTGATCTCGGAGGCGAAGGCGATCCTGTCCGGCAGGCGCACGTAGAAGAGGGGTTTGATTCCCAGTCGGTCGCGCGCCAGTATCGTGTGGCCCTTCTTTCCGTCATCCAAGGCAAAGGCGTACATGCCGCGCAGCTCCGAGAGGAAGTCCATGCCGTGGATTGCATAGGCGTTGAGAATGGTTTCGGAGTCCGAGCCGGTGCGGGGGGGGCATCCCTCCTTGCGGAGCAGGGCGTTCAGCTCCAGGTAGTTGTAGACCTCGCCGTTTGCGACCAGGGCGAGCTGCCCGTTCTCCGCCACCATGGGCTGGTGCCCGGTCGCCAATCCGATGATGGATAGACGGACCTGGGCCAGCCCGACAGGTCCGCGCGTGTGGATACCGCGATCGTCCGGGCCGCGATGAGCGAGGGCATCGACCATGTGCCCCAACTCACGGGGGTCCGACCTGGCGCCGTCGCGCATGATATACCCGGCTATGCCGCACATGGCATGAAGCCCATCACATGAGAAATCGGGGTCATCATCGTCGACCCGTCCGGGATGCACCTAGTGTAGTGCGCCATTCTGTTTGGAACTTAAGCGGCGATTGCGCGCGTCGGGCGTCAAATCGATCGCGGCGCCA
>NZ_FLUY01001227.1 GCF_900092655.1 Candidatus Thiosymbion oneisti | reverse complement strand
CTAGGATCCCTTGAGGGACCCGAATCTTTACAAATGAGTCAAGTTTGTGCGCTGCATAAAAAATTCCGGTTGTCATTTCGAGCGCAGCGAGAAATC
>NZ_FLUY01001861.1 GCF_900092655.1 Candidatus Thiosymbion oneisti | reverse complement strand
GGGTCCCGGATGATTGCATAGGAACTAAAGTTGGGTCATTGTTGCGTGCCCGAGAGGTTATGGAACTACTGGTAGCCACTTGTGTATCGGAGAACGCACCATGAACATCCAGCTGCACGCCAATGCGACCACGACCCCGAAGACCCGCCAGTACATTCAGGCGTCCCACCAGTCCGTCACGCAACTAGCCGCTGAGCTGAGCGTCAGCGAGGATACCATCCGCCGCTGGAAGCAACGTGACGGCGTTGCCGATGGCTCGCACACGCCGCACCGCTTGCAGACCACCCTCACCCCGACCCAGGAAGCGGTGGTCGTGGAGTTGCGCAAGACGCTGCTGCTGCCGCTGGATGACTTGCTGGTGGTAACCCGTGAGTTCATCCACTCTGAAGTCTCCCGATCCGCTCTGGACCGCTGTCTGCGCCGCCATGGCGTTTCTAACCTCACGACCCTGCTGCCCCAGGAGGACGGCGCTCAGAGGCCGGTGAAGACCTTCAAAGCCTACGCCCCTGGCTTTGTGCATGTCGATGTCAAGTACCTGCCGCAGATGCCCGACCAGGACCAACGCACGTACCTGTTTGCCGCCATCGAGCGCGCCACCCGCTGGGTCTACGTCGAGATCCTTGAAGACAAGTCAGCAACCTCCGCCAGCGGCTTCTTCAAACGCCTGATCGACCACGCTCCATTCACCATCAGTAAGGTCCTCACTGACAACGGCAAGGAATTTACCGACCGCTTCTGCGCCTCCGGCCAACGCCAGCCGACCGGCACCCATGCCTTCGATCAGGTCTGCGCCGACCACCACATCGAACATCGCCTGACCAAGCCCAGGACCCCACAAACCAACGGCATGATCGAACGCTTCAACGGCCGCATCGCCGATGTCCTGCGCACCCACCGCTTCGACTCCGCCGCCTCACTCCAGACTACCCTCAAACGCTTCGTCTACCTGTATAATCACCATATCCCGCAGAAAAACCTGCACCACAAAACGCCTCTCCAGATACTCAAACAATGGCACGCACAGCAACCCCAACTGTTTAAAAAAATTCCACGTAATCATCCGGGACCTGACA
>NZ_FLUY01001225.1 GCF_900092655.1 Candidatus Thiosymbion oneisti | reverse complement strand
TCTCGACCGAAGGGAATTGTCATCCCGAGCGTAGCGAGGGATCTTCTTAGCTTGCAGAAGCTCCCGGCGCACAAGATTTCTCGCTGCGCTCGAAATGACAACCGGAATTTTTTATGCAGCGCACAAACTTGACTCATTTGTAAAGATTCGG
>NZ_FLUY01001220.1 GCF_900092655.1 Candidatus Thiosymbion oneisti | reverse complement strand
ATGTCCCCATCCCGGACAAGCACAAGGCCGTCGCCAGCCAGGGCCGCCTCAGTGGCAAGCATTTCCATTACAACGGTG
>NZ_FLUY01001591.1 GCF_900092655.1 Candidatus Thiosymbion oneisti | reverse complement strand
TCGGCAGGCGCATCATCCAGTCGATGACGGCAAACAGATCCAGTATGCGCTGCCGGTTCCAACCCTGCCGGTAAAGCGAACGCACAAGGCTGAGCTTGGCCTGATAGCGGGCTTGCGGGTCGTTTTTGGTCTGACGGGTGCGCAGATGCGCGACGGTAACAAGGGCGAAGGGGTTGGGGTTCGCTTCGAGCAATTCAGCGCGGTCTGCATAGTCGATGAGTTTAACGGCCGGAAATTCCAGTGTATGACGGCAGCCGAGGACCTCGAAACCATAGCGGTCGGGTCGCCATCCTGCGTCCTCATCGGCCAGCACGGCAAGGCTGGCGATGGGGCGGGCGTAGCGGTCGAAGAGCCGGTAGTTGTAAGTGAACATGCGCTTGGCAAAGTCGCTGTCGCGTCGCCCTTGGATCTCGATGTGAATGTAGATCCAACCTTGTTCGCCCCCCTCGAGGGTGACTTGCACCAAGGTATCGGCGAAACGTTTGCCAAGTTCGGCGTCGCGCACGACCTGACGCAGTTCGGTGTTTTTGAATTCATGGCCTTGTGTCCAATCGATTTGGGCGTGCGCCATGGGGAAATAGAAGGCCATGAATTCAGGGAAGGCGTGTTCGAGTACGGCTTTCCAGGGGCTGTCGTAAGCATCGCTATTATTTTGGGGGTTAGTCATGGGATGTTAAGTGGCGTAAATAACCGGCGCTTCCATGTGTTCATTTGATGCATCGAGGGTAGGTTGGGCAAAGCCCGTAGGATGCGGTGAGCGCGGTGGTTCTGAGCCTGTTGGCCGGTGCACACACTACTCTGCGCGAACCGCATCGATGGACGGCGGCGTGCCCAACAAATCATTTAAATATCAACCACCACTGTCGTATGATTTCGCCAGCGAAATCATTCCACCAGTGAAAATACCAATCGCTCGAATCCCACCGCTACTACGCTGAAGCTGTGCAGGCGTGGCAAGTCGCCGAATTTGGCCTTCAATTTGGCCTGATAACGCGCCAGACCCGCTTCGGCCTCGCGCTGTTTGTTTTGCACAGCGGGCAGCGCCCTTAAGGCATCGCGATCCATTGTTTTGAGGGTTTTACCATCGAGTCCGGCCTCTTTCAGCGACACGAATTTAAACTCGATGAGGATATCCAGTATCCGGTACTGACGCCTGTCCGGGCGCACGATCATGGTCAGATCCGCATGACCGCGTTCCAGCTCGGCCTCCGATTCCATGATGTACAGGGTATCGTTGAAGAGCAGGGTCAGAAACGCGGTCTTGACGGTCAGCTCATTGCTCCGGGCGTAATCACGGTTGCTGAACACCTTGAAATATTTTTGTTCCACGAAATCACACAAAGGTTGCAGATCACCGCGCTGGTACAGGGCTTCGGCGGCCCGGCGCGCCAGGTCCCCATCCCTCCCTTCCGGCAGTAACATTTCCTGAATTTGTTCCGCATAGAGCTTCCGAATGACCAGGTTGGGGATGCGCAGGATAAGCTCGCCGAAGGGTGTTACGCCGCCCAGGGTCAGGATGCCGAAATAATACAGGAGGGATGCCACAAAGCCGGTATCCTTGGGGGCGTAGAGTATGTCCTCCACACCAAAGCGATCGGCCAGCTCGAAAATCGTTACGGATGCTGTTTCCGCTAAAGCATCGAAGATGAGCTTCCGGCCCTCGGGCAAGCGGGAGATATAGTGCATCTTGCCCCGGTCCATGGCTAGGTTGCTATCCAGAATTCTGTCCGGATAGCGGCACTCACGCTGAAATTCTTCCAGAAAATACAGGGCAAGGGTTGGATTGTAGACCTGTTCTTCGGCACGGCGACTGAAGCGATAACCATTATAGAATGTCCGCATCATGGAGAGCGCTTCATCCACCTTGGACTGAGACAAATCGCATTCCCCGGCGATCTGTGCCGCCATTGCGGCAATTTCCACTTCCCGGAAACCGCACAGTGCATTGAATCGCACCTGCAAATAGACATTTTTCGCCACATTGTAGGCACTCGTGAGATCACTCATAGCAACCGGCGACACACCGGTGATGAATACCTTCCCCAACCCCCGCCCACCGGCAGCGGCCTTGATGGTCTTGAACAGGGCCTTCATGCAGCCCTCGCCGGACAATAGGGCCTGATAACGGCTTTCCTCCACGCTGCGATGACCCATCATCAATTCATTGGCGAAGTTGTCGTATTCGTCGATAAGGAGATACAGGGGGTAACCGGCCTGCCGCACGGTATTCAGTAGCGACTGAAAAGAGGCAAGGGCATCCTGGGGATCGATTTGGGGGGGACCCGGCAGTGTTTCCCGATAATAATCCGAGCAGGCGCCGATCCGAAGATTGAGGTAACGATGAAGATTACGCTTGATCTCCTCGCCATCGCCCAATGGGCTGACCTCGGAGAAGTCCCATTTCAGTACCAAGTATCGGTTATGCCCGGCGGTGGGATTTTTGCCGATGGCAAGTCCCCCGAACAGCTGCTCGAACCGATCCGCCTGGTTGAGATCGTA
>NZ_FLUY01001573.1 GCF_900092655.1 Candidatus Thiosymbion oneisti | reverse complement strand
TTGCCGACGACGATGGCGGTCTGGGGGCCTTGGACCCGGGCCTTGGGGGTGTTCCGTGGTGGACGATAGGGCGTTTTAGCATCCAGGGCGGTGAATTCACAGTGGAAGACCGGGCCGGTGTTCGCTGTGCCGACGGAGCCGAAGACATCGGAGCGCAGTTGGTAATCGGCGGAGAGGAGCAGGTATTCCCGGTTCTGGTCGTCGCGGGGATACTTGGTCAGCTTGAAGCGCGCCCCGGTGGCCAGGCCACGGGCATTGCCGCTGCCCTTTACGGTCTCGTAGTCCACATGGAGTTCTTCGATGCGGGCGCGTACCCAGTCGTCGCCTTGGTCGGGTTGGGTGTATCCACCGGGGTAGTCGTAGCGCTCCAGATCCGCCCGGGCATGCTCATGCGGGTGGTCCCGCTCGGTCAGCAGGTCTTTGCGCGGCGCTGTAAAGTCGAAATCGGTGTGGACGAAGGC
>NZ_FLUY01001219.1 GCF_900092655.1 Candidatus Thiosymbion oneisti | reverse complement strand
CCATGAGGGCATCGTGGCCGCTCATTCGCTCCATAACTCGTTGTTTTAGATTGCAATAATGTGGGGATACCTCAGGGGTAGAGCCCTTTTTCCTGCGCTTCCAGGATCACGATTTCGCAGATGCTGCCGTCTACCGCGTAGCTGATGTTGACGTTCCAGCCGTAGGAGATTTCGCGTGCCACCGGCTTTTTGTTCAAATGAATTTCCAGGATGTCATCTTCCGGATAGTAAGTCGTTTTCATTCCGGTTGCTCCTGCCAATGGGTCATGAGGGTTTTAATCACAACAGCCGAACCCCTGATCACTGCGGCACATACAAGATTATCATCCCGATGCGAGTAGGATTTGAAGATCCAGCAATACTTTTCATCCTTGTGGATCAGTGTACCCTTTTCTATCAAGTCTTGTACCATATCGAGAGAAATCCGTCTTTCCTCCATGCGTCGTAATGCATGATATGTCAGGTGTATACGTTTCCCGAAACGGTGGCTTTCCCAGATATTCATGTCTTCGTTTCTATCGGAAATGAGGCTTCCGGGATTCTTTCATATTGATTTTTAAAGATTCGCATCGGGTACAACGCTGTCATCGCCTAAGCGCCCATGTCGGTGGCGAATAGGTCAGTCAGTAAACGGTTGAATGCGTTCAGCGATTTGGCCGCGGCGGTGATCGAAATTCATGCCGAAAGGTGGTCCTTTCCAGGGTAGGTAGAGTCTCGAACAAAATGGGTGTCCCCTCTATCGTCCGCGTCTTCGTTCCCGGCAGGACTTCTTTTTCACCGTTGACCGATTGGAACGTCGCCGCCGTCTGTTGACGGACGACAGCGACGACTTGGGAATCGTCTTTACCGACGCCCGCCGTCGCCGATCCTTCACCCTACGGTCCTACTGACCCACAACAGCAAGGATTTTGGGCGGTTTGGGGAAATATTCAGAATCGAGGGGATTGATTCTTGAGTGGGACGAGAGCGGAGCGGGTTCGGCCCGCACAGCGGACCCTGAAGATCAGAAAAAGGTCTTTAGAATCAGTGCCGAAATACCGCCGATGACTAAACCCAGCATCCATTTTATCAGTTTCAGCTTGCCTTCCAGCCGAGCAATATCCGTTTTGGTAGCCAGCTGGGTATCAAGGGTTTCCGAAAACACCTCGGCCAAGGCTTCTGCTTCCGCTTCGGCGTGCTTTTCGGATACGCCGGCTGCTTTGAGCCGTCGCACGAACTTCAGGGTATCGAAGGTAATGGTTGTCATGGGTAGGAGGTTATCGTCGCCCCTTTGATCCGCGGCTTATGCAGATTTCCGCAGGTGGTTCCTGTATTCCCATCAATACCCTTGCATGATGCGGCAATCAAAACCTTGTGTATAGTTCTCTCTACACAAGAAGATGTGGCGCGTACAGCGGTTTATGCAGTGGTCTTAAGGGGTGTCCTCAAGCGAGACGAAAGCGGAGCAAGGAGCGGGCATCGTAGATTCCTTGTGGTTTCGGTGGGAAAGATATCAGACAAAATGAGAGACAAAATGGGTGTTCTTTTGTTTTTGTTTGGGATGAGTTCGGCCATATGGAGCCCTACTCTTGTAAAGGAGTGTTGATTCTAAAGGCGGGATGCGCTGCGCTTTCCCGCCCTACGCGGGCTGCTTAATCCTCGAAGTATTCAACGTCGATACGGAGCACCTCGATTCCCGTGGATTCGACATAGGCAACCAGCTGTTTGAGCAGAAACGCGAAATCGACCGGTGGATAGTCCGCATCCACACTGGTGGTCGCGCCATCGATGGACAATTCGCTCGGGAACAGGATATTACCGGCCTCCTTCCAGTCGCGTGCCGATATGTCCGTGGTAAAGGCCGTCCACACCGTCATCTCGCACATGGCGTCAAAGAATGCCTCTGTCGCCCTTGCCTGTTTGGCGTCGAGCGGACGCCGGAGTTGGATCTGCGAGCGGAAAATCAGACGGTCGAAATCACTCGGCCAGCCCTCTTCATCGTCGATAGCTATAACTTCACCGTCGATTTCGATGGCGAGCGCATCTTCGATGGTGAGATCTGGGCGATCCCAGTGCGCCGCCGCCTGCAATTGGTTTTCCAGGTCCTTGAACAGTTCACTGATGCCGGTGCCGGACGCCAAACCGGCGGTGGTGACAAGCACCGCTGACACCAGGCGTTCATCCATATCACCCGTGTCCGATCCGGTGACGAAGTCGACCATATTCAGCAAGGTCGCCAAGCGCCAACCTTGGTCCATTTGCCCCGCCGGGAATCTCAGCTCGATAGTGTCGTCCGTGGCGGTCACGGTCGGCGGTGGATAGTCTCGATGATCGAGCCCGGCGAAGAAGACCCCTAATGACGCCACACAGGGGGCGACGGTATCGGCCACGCTGACGACATAGTCGCGGCGCGCTGCGCCCTCGAGCCGATCCGCGCCGTCCACAGTCAAGGTGATCGATGTGTCACCCTGAGACGTTTGCTGAAAGGCAAGCGCGTAATCGTAGCGACGGGTCATGGCAATCTCCGCTTCTTGACATGGGCATCGGCGGGGTCATAAAAACGCCGCTGCCAGATGATACTCGTCTGCTCATCGCCGAACACCATCTCGCCTTCTGCCCAAGGAACCGGGTAACCCACGGGCCGCAGCACTTTTCCGACCGCATGATAGAGGAACGTATGCTCGTTGGTTTCCTTATCGCCGGCAATCGGCTCGGGACCCAGGCGGAGCACGGCCCCCCATCCCAGATCGGTCATCTCCACGGCCCCTGGCAGCGCCTTTCTCAGCACCGAAAACCCGCCGACCCGGCTCAAATAGGGCTCGCCGACTAGTGTGATCCAATTGATGCCGGCAATACCGCAATCTCCGGGGTCATCCGATACAACGACCCCCTTGCGCAAATCCACGTGACACAGGTCCAGTACCTCGTAGCGCCGGGCCGGCACGCCTACGTCCTCCTTCACAGGCGAATAGCCACCGTTATCGCATGAGTCGGCCAGCGCCGCACCATAGCCGCCCAATGCAGTCCAGCACGGCAGATCGGCGAGCGCTCCCAGTAGTTGGTCGATATTGAGCTGCCCGGCGCGCCACGCCTCCACCGAGATACAGGCGTCGAGGGCAATGCGATCGTGCCAGACGAAGAAATAGAACCGGTTCGGACCAACGCCCTTTCGCCTCTTGTCTTCCTGGTCGAAGAACTCGAACCCGAACCAATAGGCGGCCTCGATATCCGGTTCCTTGTCCTTGCAGATTTGCTGAAACGGGGTCCAGTCCCCGGGCTGGATTCGTATCTTGCGGCGCGCATTGGTACCGGGCGTTTCAAAGATCCGTATGATCCTCGTATTCTCCTCGAGGATCGGCCTGTAATGCGCAAACAACCGCTCATATTGCACCGTGTAATGATAGGGGTGGGTGGTTAAGGGAAAGTAAGCACACAGCCGAAACGCCGGCATCGCATAGCGTCCCCAGTCATCCCGAATATCCAGATCATCGACCCAGCTTGTCTTAGTCATGCTAAATCACCGCACACCCCGAAGGTCACGCTTGGATTTGGAACACTTGCACTCTCCCTGATCGACCTTTTTAGCCAATCGCTTGCGAGTTCCACCACCGGATACGGCCTCGTCGTACAATGGTTTTTGCCCGGGATTCTTTGACCAGTCGTCTTGGTAGCCCGTTTCCGGGTCGTCGAACTTGAAGTCATAAATATCCTCGATTTCTCCGTTCGGCCCTTCGATCAAGACATCTGGTATAACTTCAAACACCTTGCCTTTGTACTTGGCCATGGCCTCATCGACCATCTTGTAGAGATCGTAACCCATGGTGGCGACATCGTAAATATCATATGCGGTGGAGATAACATTCAAGACGGGTACGAATTTCATCCAGGCGGTCGCCGCCTTCTGCGCGATCTTCTGACCCACCTTCTTCTTGATGGTTGCGATCAGCTTCTTGCGGATCGGCTCAAGCGCCTTTTTGAGCTTGTCCGGACTCAGAGGCGTGCGCTTCCAGGTGCGAGGAATCTTCTTGTTGTATGGCACCAGGATCTTTTTCTCGGGGAAATATTTGGTCCCCCGTGGATAACGGTTACTGTCTTTTAACGCCTTGCCGAGACGGCGCTTCCATTTGTCGCGTTTGAGCATCTGCTCCGCCCGTTTCGACGGGCGTGTACACTTGACCGGTGGCGTCTTGTCCTTGCATGCGTGCCAATTGTTCCGAGCGGCACAAAACACGCTGCAAAGCTCATACAGAACGGGATCGCCTGCCCGTTTTATTCCGGGTACGGCCTGCGCCGATCCGCAAGACTTGACGACATTGAGCGGCGCGGTGCTGGAACCATTGAGTCGAGGGACCCTGCTCATCGCAGCGTATCCTCTGCCAGCATTTCGTCCACAATGACCGTAGCACGGTCGATGCGTTGATCCGGCATCAGATCGTCATCTTGCAGCTCCTCGACGACATCAGCGAATTTCGGGTCCTTATCGAAGGCCAAACCCAGCGTCGCCTGAATTGCAATGAAGCTCCAGATCTGGTGTTCCGTGGTCAGTCCGTAGGATTCGGCGCGTGCGATACAGGTATCGACCCGATGATTGGCCTGGGCAGGAGAAAGGCCGTTCAGGAAAGCCGGAATGCGCTCTTCGAGTCGAGCGATCGTCCTTTTTATAAACGCCTGTCTCGGAACGGCTTTCAACGCCTCGAACTGAGCAGCTGAAATTTTTAGCATGGTTTGTCCTCAATAGAAGTACAAGCTCATTGTCACCGGCAGGACGCTAGTCTGAAACGATGCACTTTAGTGCAAGGCTTTAGCTGCTACACGGGTTTCTATAATGGGCTAATAAGTGATCAAAGGTGCCGTTTCTTCAAAGCGAATTCCCAGGGCTAAAAGACAACCACTTTTGGGCGATAAGAGGGAATCAATGAATCAAAGGGGTCTATCTATGACCCCTTTGATTCAAGGTATCTGCTCCGTAACCTGCCCCGGAGCAATGACCGATATGACCCCGCCCCAAGTGCACATCAACTTGGAGGTATTGTTCAGCGCCGGCATGTTGCCGAATATGACTGTCGGTGAGCCCGGAGCCCAGGGTGCCGGGGTCACGGGTATGCAAGGCATTGGCGTCAAGACGCCGGCTGCGGCCGCGGTTGCCGCGGCTACCGTCGGGTTGGCAAGGCTGGTGCACATGCCAAACGGCAGGATGTTGACCATGGGCTTGTGGTCCATGATATTGGCCGCCGGCATGTAGCCGGTCATCATCTGATTGATTGGTAATACCGTCAGGGTACTGGGCGCCGATCCAAAGCTACACTGCAAGGTGGCGCCGGAGCAGACATGCATGGCCATATTAAGCCTCCATAGACGCGGATTCGTTCTACGCTAGGGTCAGCTGTTGTTGCCCCAGCCTATCGCCGGTAAAGCTGAAGCGTGACAGGACATGGGCCGTGTCCGCCTCTGCGAAGTAGGTGGTCACAGGACCGAACAAGACGCGCAGTCCCTCGGGGTTACAGGTGGGAAGGTAATCGCGTAGAACGCGGGGGTCATAGTAGCGGAAGTGGAGTGGTTCACCGTCCGGATCCCAGACCGTGAGGAGCTTGCGAAAATGCATGCGGAGGGCACGAAAATCGTCCTTGGCCTGGGCCAGAATGCCCCAATGGTTCCCCACGCCTTGCGTTAACAGCAGCTTGGTAAAGGGTGACTGGGGTGAAAGCGCCACCAGATAGGGTGCGGTTTGGGCCAACTCCGCATCCAGCTCACCAGGCAGGAGGCAGACATTGGGCACCGTATGTTGTGCCAGGAGCGACCGTAGATTGGGGATAGAGGCGCCATCGAGTACCCCATAGAGTTGTTGGTCGCTGTTCTCGAACAAGATCCGGTGCAGTGTATCCAATCGCGTCGCGGTGCTCATGGTTCAGGGTCTCCTCTATCAATCCTGTTTCCCGCTCTCAGCCGTCTTGCGGTGCCGTCTGGGTGTGCTGCTCTGCCGCGCATTGCTCGCAAAATGGGATTCCATCTCTGGCAGCATTTGCCAGCGTTTGGGCCTGCGGATTCTGAAAGGGTCCGGACACATCCACGTCCAGATCGACAGTCTCGTCCGGCTCGGTCTTCGCGGCTTCCTTTGGAGGTGTCTCTAATCGCTTTTCGGTACTCATGTTTTCCCCCTGCAGATTGGGTTTCACACCTTAAAACTGATGGATTTTGTTTATTCGTTACGACAGTCTTCCACAGCCGACTCACTCGATCGTTCCGATTCACTTCGACACGGAAAGACCATCGAGAACACGCCGGGAAATCGATCTTATCTCGGCCCACTCTTGCCGCGATTTCAAGGCAGCCGGCGTCCACAAATCCTTCCGGTCACTCATTTCGTCAAGCCGCTCATTGATTTTCTGCAAGTCGTTACGCACCGCCTCTGATAACGTGGAATCCGTCATAAATGCGCCAAAAATGTCATCGAATTCCAGAGCAATTTCATCGATGTTGTCTTGCAGACCTAAAGCAGCCAAATATTCCAACTGTTCATCCGCAGTCGATGCAAGATTCCGCAATGCTGAATACATGAGACCTCGTTGTGTCATGGCTTGCCTGCTGGGATATTAGGGGATTTTCCGCCAGTTGGGCTTGTAACACGCCAGTAGGGATTTGGTCCATGATGGCCACCACCAGGATGCCAACGTACCATTCGGCCGGTTGGATTGCCTTGCGGCGAATACTCTCTCAGAACCCAACCTTTGCCCTTATGGCTTCCCTTGCCAAGACCCTCTTCTTTCCACCCTGGTGTTTGCCCAAGCTCTTTCCTAACCTGGTCTGGCGTCTTTCCATCAAGTTTTTTCGGATCCTTTAGGATCTCATCAAGCTTCTTGTTCCCCTGTGGGTCTGCAGGGTTCACACGCCTTTTTCTTCTTTGAGAATTGCTTTTTCGCGCCGTTTCACTTATCCCTAAGCCATCCCCAAGCTTTCTTTGCTTGCCTCTTGCCAGCCCGGAAGACCTTTGGGCCGTATTTTTTTGCAAGTTTGAGTCCTGCCTTCGCAGCAGGAATGAGCGCCCGCTTTGCAATTTCCCGAGCAACTATTATGCTACCAGCGACGACAACAGCTGGAGCTGGCATCATTCAGTCTCCTTCTGGGTTTCATCCACAATGGCATCGAAAAGAGCATCAAGTAGATCATCCTTATCAATCCCCTCTGTGCTGAGGTAGGCGGCAATTTCGGGATTTCGATCAAAACCCGGCTACAAGTAACCATCCCCTGGCAAAGCCGGGGGATTTCCCGTTACTGGTTAAATCGGTATGGGCTTGTAGAAGACGAAATCGCTCTCGTAGCGGACTGCGGATTGGCCGGATGGGCCGAAGAGCTGGTCTTCACTAAGCCACGCACCCTGTTTGACTGTGGGGTGAAGACCAAAAACAAGATGGGTGTCCTTATTATTCATATTATTCCAACACACTCTCGGATATGGCCAGTAGTACTCTACCGAGACGCTCGATATCTACCGCCGTAGGTATGTCGTCATTTTTCAACCGCTTTAATTCTGATATGTCATCATACAAATCTCCCACGATGAGTTCCTTTGGTATGTCTGTCATATCGAACATTTCGTCAGCTGCAACGGCATGGTAGTATTGCCGATCGCCCAGGTTTACCGTGGCAAGCCCACGCTGGGTATACTCAGTTACTATTTTATCGGCAATAGCCAGCAAGAATACCAATGATACACTGGTATCTTGATTGGTTTCGTCAGTCATCTTTCATAGCCTCCTCGATTTTTTTCAGCTCTTTCTTATGCTTCTCAATCTGTTTCTCCAACGCCTTTTTTCGGCCTTCATAGATCTTTTTCTTTATTTTCTCATTTGGTGCGTTCCGATATGTTCCTTTGTTGTCATATTTCTCCGGATTCCGAGTATAATCATCCAATTTTTTTTCATGCTCCTTAATCAATTCTTTTTCACGATTCGCGGCTTTCTCGTTTTGGGACCTGGATCTTTTTTTGTAGGGGTTTTTCGTTTTCCCTGCGGAGGGCTGTTTACAGGGTTCACACGCCTTTTTCTTCTTAGAGAACCGCTTTTTCGCGTCGTTCCACTTTTTCCTAAGCCATTCCCAAGCTTTCTTCGCCTGTTTCTTACCAGCCCGGAAGACCTTTGGGCCGTATTTTTTTGCAAGTTTGAGTCCCGCTTTCGCAGCAGGAATGAGCGCCCGCTTTGCAATCTCCCGAGCAGCTATGGCACCGGCAGCCACAATAACCGGGGCTGGCATCATTCAGTCTCCTTCTCGGCTTCATCCACAATGGCATTGAAGAGATCATCAAGTAGGTCGTCCTTATCAACCCCCTCTGTACTGAGGTACGCAGCAATCTCGGGATTTTGATCAAAACCCGGCCCCATTAAAAAAGTGAGCATCGTGAACCAGGTCAAACCAATGTCCGTTTCTATCCCGGCCTCACGCCCTGCTTTGATCGCAGATTCAATGAACCTATGTCGCTCCGATGCTGGAACGTCTCCAACCAAGTCTACAACCTCACTCTCCAGATAGTCTTGGATGCGAATCGTCAGATTCTTGTCCCCCGCAGCAATGAACGCTTGTAATTGTTCATGCGAAATGCGAATCATAAAGTACCTCGTGACCAGACCCATTTTGCGGTGTGCCGCCTGTGCGTCCTACGTCGCTGCGCATTTCTCGCAAAACGGGGTTCCATCTCTAGCAGCAGTTGCCAATGTCTGGGCCTGCGGATTCTGAAAGGATCCGGACACCTCCAGGTCGGTTATTCCGCCCGGCTTGGCCTTATCGGCTTCCCTGGGTGGTTTCGGTGCATCCGGCGCACAACCCGAGCCGGACCCCGCCGCGCCGCCGCTGTTGACGAGCACAGGGGTGCCCGAGATGGTAACCCCGGTCGGGCCGACCACTACAAACCCGCTACCCGCCTTCAGCGTAATGCTCATGCCGGCCTCGATGACCAGGTTCATGCCCGCTTTCAGGTGGATTTCCATCCCGGCATCGACGGCATGCTTCATGCCGACTTTCTGCTGGAGATCCATGCCGGTATCCAGGGAGACCGAACCTGTGACCTTCTCGTTACGGTCGCCTCCGACGGTGAGATGCTGGTCCCCCTCGACCTGTTCGAGCTGGTCGGTCTTGACAATCAGGTGGCGTTCGTTACCGATCCATTCGAATAGGTCATGCTTAACCCGCACATCCTGGTCTTTTTCCGCATGCATGAAGAGCTGCTCGCTGCCCTTCTTGTCTTCCAGGCGAATCTCATTAAAACCGCCACCCCCTTTGCTCGAATTACTTTTAAGCGTCGTTACGGTCGCATTACCCGGCAGCCCGTAGGGCGGCATGTTAACGCCGTTGTAGACCCCGCCGGTGATGATGGGCCGGTCGGGGTCGCCTTCCAGGAAGTCGACGATGACTTCCTGGCCGATG
>NZ_FLUY01001218.1 GCF_900092655.1 Candidatus Thiosymbion oneisti | reverse complement strand
AAAGCCGCCCCTGGTCGGTTGTAGAGAGCCGATGCAGACAAGAGGCAGAGAATGCGAATGGCGCCGCGATCGATTTGACGCCCGACGCG
>NZ_FLUY01000619.1 GCF_900092655.1 Candidatus Thiosymbion oneisti | reverse complement strand
TGGGGGTGTTCCGTGGTGGACGATAGGGCGTTTTGGCATCCAGGGCGGTGAATTCGCAGTGGAAGACCGGGCCGGTGTTGGGCGCGCCGCC
>NZ_FLUY01001217.1 GCF_900092655.1 Candidatus Thiosymbion oneisti | reverse complement strand
CTAGTGTAGTGCGCTGTAAATAGTAGAACTAACAAAGCCGCCCCCGGTCGGTTGTAGAGAGCCGATGCAGACAAGAGGCAGAGAATGCGAATGGCGCCGCGATCGATTTGACGCCCGACGCG
>NZ_FLUY01000469.1 GCF_900092655.1 Candidatus Thiosymbion oneisti | reverse complement strand
GCAGCGAACCGCAGCTTTGGACGGTGCGCCGTGCCCAACGAAATGTTGCTGTTGGGCACGCCGGATCGTCCCTGATCCGGCTTTGCCCAACCT
>NZ_FLUY01001214.1 GCF_900092655.1 Candidatus Thiosymbion oneisti | reverse complement strand
GCGTGCGTCGCTGCCGGTGGGTGGGCGCAGTTTGACGCTGTACGAGGAGGTCCACCCGCACAAGCAGCTCGGCAACCGCGTTGTGCAGCAGGGCTTCCTGCAACACCTCGCCCAGCTGATGCCCTCACAGGTCAAGCC
>NZ_FLUY01001213.1 GCF_900092655.1 Candidatus Thiosymbion oneisti | reverse complement strand
CAAGCGCACGTAGTCGCGGCCACGCACTCGCCCCACCCAGCGCCAGCCGAGGCGTTCGACCCCCCGGTAGAAGGGGACCCGGAAGCCGGCATCGGCGATGATAATTGGCTTGACCTGTGAGGGCATCAGCTGGGCGAGGTGTTGCAGGAAGCCCTGCTGCACAACGCGGTTGCCGAGCTGCTT